>VBOZ01000020.1:0-24298 GCA_005893305.1 Candidatus Eisenbacteria bacterium
CACGACTCCCTCCCGCCGTTCGGCCGATCTCCCGGGCGGAATCCGGGCCCGAAGGGACGGGGGCCGCGTGTTGCTGGAGCTCCGGATTAACGAACCCGCGGCGCGGAGTGCACCATCCAATGGTAGAGAGCCTTGAGGGCTCTGCCGATAGGCCAAGGGGAACGTCACCGTCGTACATCACCGTGAAAGCCAAGGAGCCGATTTGAGCCAACGTCACGATAAAGATCATCGCCCGCTAGCGCGCAAGCAGTCGAACCGCACGCCGCGCCGGCCACCGGTCCCACCCCGTCCGCCGCAGCGGAAGCCGACCCCGTTCGGGCCGGCGAAGCCGCTCCGGACGGCATTGCTCTGGGTCATTCTCGTCCTCGCCGTCCTCGTCTTCGTGCAGGTCTACGGCGAGATCAAGGCGAAGACGCACGAGATTCCCTACTCCGAGTTCCTCCAGCAGATCGACCAGGCGAACATCAAGGCCGCGACGATCGTGGAGCGCGAGGTGGCAGGCGAGCTGAAGCAGGGCGCGCTGACCCACGTCGAGGGGCGCCCCGTCTCCTACGTCTTCTTCAAGGTCTACCTCCCCGCGGAGGACAAGGACATCGGAAGGGCGATCCTCGCGAAGGATCCCAACGTGGTCGTCAATTCCAAGCCTCCGGGAATGAACTGGTGGGGGCTCGCCCTCTCGTACATTCCGTTCATCGGGTTGATCGTCCTCTGGATGGTGATGATTCGCCAGCTCCAGTCGGGCGGCGCGAGCGCCATGAAGTTCGGCAAGAGCCGCCCCAAGGTCGCCCTCGAGTCGAGTCCCAAGGTGACGTTCAAGGACGTCGCCGGCGCGGACGAGGCGAAGCAGGAGCTCGAGGAGATCATCGAGTTCCTCCGGGATCCGAAGAAATTCCAGCGCCTCGGCGGAAGAATTCCGAAGGGCGCGCTTCTCCTCGGCCCTCCGGGCACCGGCAAGACCCTGCTCGCGAAGGCGGTGGCCGGCGAGGCGGGCGTTCCGTTCTTCTCGCTCTCCGGATCCGACTTCGTGGAGATGTTCGTCGGAGTGGGAGCCTCGCGCGTACGCGACCTATTCGATCAAGGGAAGCGGAACGCGCCCTGCATCATCTTCATCGATGAGATCGACGCCGTGGGTCGCCACCGCGGAGCGGGCTTGGGCGGCGGTCACGACGAGCGCGAGCAGACCTTGAATCAGCTCCTCGTCGAGATGGACGGCTTCGAATCGAACGACGGCGTGATCCTGATCGCCGCGACGAACCGGCCCGACGTGCTCGACCCCGCGCTGCTTCGGCCAGGGCGCTTCGACCGGCAGATCGTGGTCGACGTGCCGGACGTGCGCGGACGCGAGGGGATTCTCCGTGTCCACACGCGGAACATCCCGGTCTCCGAGGACGTCAATCTCAATATCATCGCGCGCGGCACGCCCGGCATGGTCGGCGCCGATCTCGCAAATCTGGTGAACGAGGCGGCTCTCCTGGCGGCGCGCCGGAACCACAAGCGCGTCAACGATCAGGATTTCGAGGACGCCAAGGACAAGGTGATGATGGGGACCGAGCGGCGGAGCCTCGTGATCTCCGACACCGAGAAGAAGAGCACGTCGTATCACGAGGCGGGCCACGCGCTCGTGGCGTGGCTCCAGCCCGGGAGCGACAAGGTCCACAAGGTGACGATCATCCCGCGCGGGCGTGCCCTCGGGCTCACCGCGTACCTGCCCCAGGACGAGCGTCATTCCTTCTCGCGCGACTACTGGCTCCAGATCCTGACCCACCTGATGGGCGGGCGGGCCGCCGAGCAGATCGTGCTGAACCAGCTCACGACCGGGGCGCAGGACGACATCCGGCGCGCCACCAACATCGCACGCCGCATGGTCTGCGAGTGGGGGATGAGCGAGCGGCTGGGACCGCTCACGTTCGGCAGCAAGGAGGAGTTCGTCTTCCTGGGCCGGGAGATCTCCCAGAGCCGCGACTACAGCGAGAAGACCGCGATCATGATCGACGAGGAAGTGAGGGGGCTCGTGGAAGGCGCGTACAACCGGGCCCGCCAGCTTCTGAGCGACAACGTCGACAAGCTGCACGTTCTATCCGCCGCCCTCTTGGAGCGGGAGATCCTGGACGGCGAGGAAGTCGAGAAGGTCCTTCGCGGCGAGACGCTCGAGCCGATCACCCGAGATCGCGGCGACGGCCATGCTTCGGCCGCCGCGGCCGCGACGGAAGAGGAGGCCGGCGGCCCCCGTGAGAAGGCGCCGGTCCCGCGCGTCGCTCCCACGGAGAGCCCCGGCTTGGCGTGAGCGCGTGATCTTCACCCACCGGCTCGGCTCCTGGGATCTGACCCGGCGGGCGCGCGTGGTAGGAATCTTGAACGTGACCCCCGATTCGTTCTCGGACGGGGGTCTTTTCTTTCCCCCGGAGCGCGCGATCAGGCGCGGCGAGGAGCTGGCTGAGGAAGGCGCCGACGCCGTCGACGTGGGAGGACAGAGCACGCGTCCCGGGGGGACCGAGCCGGCGGGACCGGACGAGGAATGGGCACGGATCGGGCCCGTGATCGAGGCCCTCGCAAAGCGGCTCCCGATTCCCCTGTCGGTCGACACCTACTGGGGCGAGGTCGCGCGGCGGGCGCTCGACTCCGGTGCGGCCATGGTGAACGACGTCAGCGGGCTCGGCGTCGATCCTTCGATCGCCGATCACGCCGCGCGCGAGCGGGCCGGGCTCGTCCTCATGCATTCCGTCGGCGCTCCGTCGCGCCTGCATGAGCCGCGCGAGTACGGGGACGTCGCGGCCGAGGTGCGGGATTTTCTCGCGGCGCGCCTTCGGATGGCGGAAGCCCGAGGGGTGGAGCGGGAGCGGATCGCGCTCGACCCGGGCATCGGCTTCTCCAAGCGGGCCGGGCAGAGTCTCGAGGCGCTGCGCGGGCTTCCGCTCTTGACCGCGCTGGGGCGACCCCTGTACATCGGAGTATCGCGGAAGTCGTTCCTCGGCGCCTGTACCGGAGCACCGATCGAGCGCCGGCTCGCGGCGGGCCTCGGCGTCAGCGTGGCCGCCTACGGGCTGGGAGCCCGGATCTTTCGGACCCACGACGTCCAGGAAACCTTGGACGCCCTCCGTGCCGCTGAAGCGCTTCGGGAACTCGCTCCCGAGGCTTTGCCTCCTCTGGAGACCCGGGCGTGATCGAGCTGAAACCGCAGATCCTGGTCGACGTGATCGACATCCTGATCGTGGCGTTCCTCTTCTATCGCCTCTTCGCCATGATCAAGGGGACCCGGGCGGCGCAGATGTTCGTGGGTCTCGTCTTCATCGTGATCGCCTCGATCATCGCCCAGTGGTTCCGCCTGAACGCGCTCAACTGGATCATCGGCAGCCTGAAGACCGTGTGGGTCATCCTCTTCGTGATCCTCTTCCAGCCGGAGCTCCGCGCGCTTCTCACGCACGTCGGCCAGAACCGGCTGCTCCGCGCCCTCATCCGGGTCGGCGACGGCGGCGTCTTGAAAGAGATCCTGGCCGCGGTGGAGGACATGAGCAAGGAGCGGCGCGGCGCCCTCATCGTCGTCGAGCGCGACATGGGGCTGCGCGACTACATCGAGACCGGGACGAAGCTCGACGCCGCGGTCACGAAGGAGCTGCTGGAGACGCTCTTCACACCGCACTCCCCGCTCCACGACGGCGCGGTCGTCATCCGCAGCGACCAGATCGCGGCAGCCGGCTGCATCCTTCCCTTGAGCGAGACCCCCGGCCTCTCGCCGATTCTGGGCACGCGGCACCGCGCGGCGCTGGGATTGGCGGAGGAGACCGACGCGTGCGTCTTCGTCGTGTCGGAGGAGACGGGCGCGATCTCGATCGCGCACAAGGGGGAGCTGAAGTGGAATCTCGACGAGGGCCAGCTCCGGAGCGAGCTCGCGGCGATCTTCAACCCGCGCCCTGATGAGACGACCGAGGTGGAGAAAGAGGCCGCGCAGGGGGCGTAGCGGGGATCAACCGAAGGGCGCCTGCGCAGCGAGCGGAAATGGGAGCGGGTCGATATGCCCGGTGGTCAAACTATGCGGGCCCGCTGAAAAAGCGCTGAGGGTCAACTCGCGCCCGGGGATATCGCGCCCGCTCCCCCGCGAGCAAGCACAGCGCCCGCAGGTTGATCCCCGCTACGCCCCCACCGCCGGTCAGCGGCGCCCCCGCACGTCGGCTAACTAAGCCCCCTACGTGGCCCCATCCTTCCCCTCGCGTAGCCCCACAGGTACGCGAGGTCGTACGCGACCTTGAGAAGTGGGACGAGGAAGATTGCCTCACGCGGCGGGATTCGGCCGGAGCCGCGCCGGGCCTGTGAAGCGACGAAGATCCCGACCGCCAGCGCGAGGAGCAGCCACGCGGGCATGAACCAGAAGCCGGCCGCGAAGAGTGCTAACCCGGCGGCGTACTTCGCGGCGATCGTGGCGTAGAACCAACCCTGCACGCGCGACTCCCCGTCTCCTGTCCCGAACCTCCGATGCTGATGCATGAAGGCGCGCAGGTTTCCCCGGGGGTGCCAGCGGACGATCGCCTCAGGGGCGAACGCGAACTTGCGACCTTCGCGCTTCAGCGCGAGCGCGAACGGCGTGTCCTCGTTGTGGGACAGGGATTCGTCGAACCCTCCGACCAGCTCGAACGCGGCGCGACGGAATGCGACGGAGCGGGTGGAGGGGAGAAAGCGGGCGAGGTCGACCTCGCTCAGGCTGGGAGCGGAAACGACGCCGGCCGCGCGCTCGAACGGGGTGGCGCCGACGGGCCGGTAGAAGCCTGCGACGACATCCACGCCCGAGTCGTTCTCGAAGGGGCGAACCAGCCACTCGAGCCACTCGGGATCGACCTCGACCCCGGCGTCGGTGCAGGCGATGATGGCGTGGCAGGCGGCGCGAACCGCGGCGTTCCTGCCCACCGACCGGTTGCCGGGCGCGAGGAGGGCCCGGATGCGCGAATCCGCGGCGGCGCGCTTGCTGAGGCGTCCGTACGTGTCGTCGGTCGAGCCGCCGTCCGCGATCACGATTTCGTCGGGGATCCTCGATCCGCGGAGGAGGGAGTCGAGGAGAACATCGATCTCCGCGGCTTCGTTCCAGACCGTCGCGATGACGGTGACGGCCTCGCGGGTCACGGGTCGGTGGCCGCCGCGCCCGGCCTGGCTACCAGCCGCCGGGGCGGGTTTCGGAGATGGCGTAGGGGCGTCGGTTGAACTCGTCCTTCTCGAAGTACTTGAGTCCGACACGCAACAGATCGTCCGCTGTGACCGCGTCCATCTTCGCGGGCAAGATCACCGGATAGTCCACACTCAGTCCGAAGATCTCGCCGCGCGCGGATTGGAATGCCCTCGTCGTGTTGGAGCTGAGCAGGCTCAGGTACGACCCGACGGCATTGGACTTGGCGTACCGCAGCGTGTCGGCCATCTCTTCCGTCAGCGGAAGGTACGCGATCTTCTTGAACTGACGGAAGAGGAGCTTCACCGCGTCCTCCTCCTGCACCGGCCCCTTGATCGTCATGGACGCGATGATCGGCGATTCGTCCATGGCCTGGGAAACGATGGATGTGGCGCCCCTCACGAACTCGTTCGATTCCAAGTATTGCCTGAACCAGCCGCTCGGCCCGCTCAGGACCGAGTTGATGACATACAGGGTCGGCATATCCGGGCTGGTTGGGAGCGGCCCGTTGAACGCGAGGGTGACGGTGCAATCCGGGCCCCCACCCAGCTCCCACTTCTCCCGAAAGCCCTCGAACTCGCCCTCCTTGGCGATCGTCCCCGGCTGGAACGGCTTGGCGGAGACGTCGCGGAACGCCTCGTCAACGGCAGGTCCCACGTCCGCCGGCTTCACGTTTCCGAAGACGGCGACGACCGTATTTCCGCGAACCACGAACTTCCGATACCACGCCTCGATGTCCGAGAAGGGCATCGTGATCAGGTTCTTCCGGTTTCCGAGTCCGGGCAGCCGGTAACCGGAGACCTGATACTTGGTCGGAAAGATGAGCCGAGCCCGCTGCGCCGACTCGTCGTCGAGCCATTTGTCGAGCGCGTTCAGCACCAGTAGCCGTGTCGCGTCGACCGACACCGTATCGATCTCGGGGTGGGCGAACATCGCGCCCAGGCGCCCGAGCGCGTCGCGCCAGGAATCGGCGGGGACGGAGAGCGAGACCCCCCACATGTCGCGGTCCTGGTACGGCACGAGCCGGCCCACGTCGGCCAAGGAGTGCCGGTATTGAGCTCCCGCGGCCTTGGAATCGGCGCTGCTCAGAAGCAGCTCGCGGAGCATCGTCGTGACGCCGTTGTTCTTGTCGTTCTCATAGCGGACGCCCCCGGCCAGGTAGACGCCGATCGTCACGAGCGGGACGCTTCGGTCCTCGCTGGTGAGAACCCTAAGGCCACCCGACAAGGTCGCGAGATCGACGCGCGACCGGCCGGCGTCGAACGGAGCGGCAGGGATCTGCGCGAGGGGAGCGTCGATCCGCCGCACCCTCTCCGGCTCCGCGCTCTGCGTCACTTTCGGCCCCTGCTTGTAGGCGGCCTGGTTGATGCCGATCTTCTCTCGAATGCGCTTCTCGAAGTCCTGGCGTAGCCCGAGGCTGTCCGCGGTCGACGCGGGCATCATCTCGATGATCGCCGCCTGCTTCATGTCGAGATATTGATTCGCCACCGCGACCAGGTCCCCGGGGCGGATCGCCTTGAGTCGCTGGAAGTAGACCTCGTCGGCGCCCGGGCGCCCCTGCAGGACCGCGAGGCCGGTCGCCTTTCCCAGACCCGAAAACTCGGCCTCGGAGTAGAGGTCGCGCGACATGACCGATGCGACCGCGGCGTCGAGGTCTTCCTGCGTCACCGGCGTCGACCGCGACTGCTCGAGCAGCGCGAAGAGCCCATCTTCCGCGTCCCGCATACGCTCCGGCTGGGCGCGAACCGAGACCGTCACGGTGCCGCCGTCCGCCTCGAACGCGCGCTGCGCGGCGGCCACCACGAACTCGCCGCCCTTCTCGATCATCCGCTTCTGCGCGCGGGAGCTCGGGCTTTCCACGAGCAGCGCCATCAGCACGTCCAGCGCGAGGGCGTCGGCGGTACCCCACGCCGGCGCGCGGAACGCGACCGTCAGCGCGGCGCCCTCGGTATCGCCGAAATTCGACAGATTCCGGATCAGCGGACCCGCGAACGGCTTTTCGGTGAATCGCGCGCGCGGCGGCGCCTTCCCTTTCGGCGCGTCCTGAAAGGCAATCTCGACCCGCCGGGCGACGTCCTCCGGGTCGACGTCGCCCACGACGACGACCACCATGTTCTCCGCGACGTAATACGACTTGTAGAACCGCTCGGCGATCGACTGCGTGACCGTTCCCAGCTCCAGCGGGGGCACGGCGACCGGCCACGCGAGCGGCGTTCCGGGATGCAGCGCCTCGCGCGCCGGATTGATCGAGGCGCGCTCCGCCGCCTGCAGCATGGTCCCCGACTCGCTCTTCGCCAGGTCGACCGCCTGAGTGATGTCCCTCGAGCTGAGGCGCGGATGCAGTACGACGTCGCTCAGAACATCGAGGCCGATACCGAAGGAGCGCGCGGGAACGGTGACTTGGAACAGCGAATACGAGTAGCCGGCCTCGCTCCCGGAAGATCCACCGTAGCGGTTCAGCTCCTCCGCGATCTTCTTCTGCTCGCGATTCTTGGTCCCGGCGAAGAGAGCGCGGGCAAGAACCGCGGCGACGCCGCGCTCCTTGAGCTGCTCATCCCGGGAGCCGGCCTTGACCCAGACCTGGATCGAGACGAGCGGCCGCGTGCGGTTCTCGCGAACCACGAGGGTCGTCTTGTTGGAGAGGGTGCGCGTAAGCTGCGGGGCGGCCGAGACGGATGCGGGAAGCTGAAGCGCGAGGGTGGAGGCCAGCAGGATGACGGAAGAAAAACGCATGTGAAACCGACCCTCCGATGGCGTATGAATGCCTTTGATCCGGCGGGAGAGTCTACTCCATTGGGTTCCAAAAGCGAACCCCGACGGGGAAATCCCCGCCGGGGTCGCGGCAGGCGCCACGCTGCGACAATCGACGCGCGTCAGGCGTCGATCTTCACGACGTTCGCGGCCTGCTTCCCCTTCTGTCCGTCCATCGGCTCGAACTCGACGATCTGCCCCTCACTCAGCGTTCGAAACCCGTCCGCTTGGATCGCCGAATGGTGAACGAAGAACTCCTCTCCCGAATCTTCCCGGATGAATCCGTATCCCTTGGCCTCGCTGAACCACTTGACCGCTCCGCGGTGCTTCAAGTGCGGGCGCCCTCCTTCCGGTCCGAGATGGTATGGGCGATTACGGGACTTGCGCCGATTACGTGCTCACTCCTCTCGGCGATCGCACCGATTGGAAGCAGTCCCGACAGTAGACCGGCTTTCCCGGCGTGGGGCGGAACGGAACCTGCGTCGTCACGCCGCACGAGGAGCAGACGGCCTCGTGGAACTCTCTTCCGGACGATACTCCCGTCACCTGCGGCGCGCCACCGGCAACCCCGGGACCTCCGTGGCGCTTCTTTTCGTCTCTACACCGGCGGCAGCGGGTCGGTTCGTGCTGGAAACCGCGCTCCTTGTAAAACGTCTGCTCGCCCGCCGTAAAGACGAACTCTTCGCCACAGTCGCGACATTTCAGTACCCTGTCTTCTTCGGCCATGAAACCTCCGTTACGCCCTCACCGGTATGAAAGCACATTCTCCCCGGTGGGCGAGGCGCGCCGGGGGCAGTTCTGGAGAAACCGAGGGGACCGGGGGTAGGCTACGGAAGTGAGGGGACGGTTGGACCTGGGTCACTGCATTCCACTCGATGCTGCCTGGATCTCCGCAAGTACGGCGGGAACGGGGATCGATACCCTGACGTCCATAACCATATAGTTTATCGTGACTTGTGTCAAGCATTTTGTTCCGCGCGTCCTCCCCGCCTGGGTTGCCGCCGTGCTCTTCCTGGGCCTCGTCCCCGCGGTGGACTGCCGCTCCTCGTCCGCCGGCCATGGGACGCGCGCCGACGCGGCCGAGCGCGCCGGCCGGATCGACTCCCTCATCATTCTTCACACGAATGACACACACGCGCGGTTGATGCCGTTTCAGGAGGAGGACGGGACGCTGGCCGGAGGCGCGGCCGCGCGGGCGGCGTTGATCGAGAAGGAGCGCAGCCGCGTGGGCCACACGCTCCTGCTCGATGCCGGCGACGTCTTCCAGGGGACGCCCTATTTCAACTTCTTCCGCGGAGTCCCGGACTACCGGGCGATGTCCCTGATGGCGTACGACGCCGGCGCCCTCGGAAATCATGATCTCGACGACGGTCCGGCGGCCTGGCTCCGGTCGAGCTCTCACGCCCGCTTTGAGATTTTGAGCGCGAACGTATTCGTGGCTGCCGAGAGCGCGTGGGCGGAAGGAAAGGAAGCGGTTCCCGTGTCCGACCGGCACGGCTCGCGGTGGATCGGGGGCAAGCGGGTCCCCGAAACGGCGCCCCTTCGATATCTCACCCGGCCGTACCTGATCCACGACCTTGGAGCCGGCCGGACCGCGGCCCTCTTCGGGCTGACGACGGCGGATCTCACGCACATCGTCGCGGTCGGCCCGAACGGAGGGGTCGCCGTGGCCGATCCGATCTCGATCGCGGAGCGGCTCGTCCCGGAGCTTCGAAAAAAGGCGACCATCGTGATCTGCATCTCCCACATCGGCGTCGACGCCGACCGCAGGCTGGCGAGCCGCGTGCCCGGGATCGACCTCATCATCGGCGGTCACTCCCACACAAGCCTCGAGCGGCCCATTCTGGTGCCGAACGCGACCCCCAACGGGTATCACGGCACCGCGATCGCCCAGGCGGGGTACCGCGGCGAGTTCCTGGGGAGGATCGCGCTCTACTTCGATGGGGATCGCCTCGCGCGATACGCGGGACGCCTGGAGCGGGTCCGTCCGGCGGACGGCGAGGATCCGCGCGTGGCGGCGCTCCTCAAGCCGTACGCCGATTCCATCGAGGCCTCGATGTCTCAGCCGATTTTCCGCTCACCGGCCCGCATTCCCTCGAGCAGCCTGCGCGAGGGCGAAACGCCTCTGGGGAACTTCGTCGCCGACGTGATGCGCGACGCGGTTGGCGCGGACGTGGCGATCATCAACTCCGGCGGAATCCGCGCGCCCCTCCCCGCCGGGAACGTCACAGTCGGGGATGTCTACTCGACGCTGCCGTTCGACAACCGCATCGTCGTGGTGTCGATGCCGGGGTGGCGGCTCCGCGAGCTCCTCGACTTCTCCGGCGGGAGGATCGGGAAGGGCGGATTCGCGCAGGTCTCCGGAGTCTCGTTCGTGATCCGGGGCGATCGCGCGAGCTACATCCGAGTGAACAAGAAGCCGCTGGAATCGGACCGAACCTACCGCGTCGCCACAGTCGACTTTCTCTACGAGGGCGGCGACGGCTACGCGATCCTAGCCAAGACCGGCCCGGCCGACCGAACGGGGATCCTGCTCCGCGAGGCCGCCGTGAAGTTCTTGAAGAAGCATCCCGACTACCGCTTTCGGAAAGAGGGCCGCATCGTGTGGGAGGGCTCGTCCCAGGGGCTTCGGGACCTCCGATTCAAATAGCTGGGAGCGAGGGGGCGACCGGCGCCGCTTCACTTCCCCTGATAGCGCAGCTCTAGATTTACGTCCCCGAGACTCGGCGGGACCTCGAGCCGCTGTGACACTCCCTCGACGTATCCCGGCGCGTCGACCCGGATGCGAAAGATTCCCGGCGGAAGGTTGGGCACGACGTAGGCGCCGGTGGAGTCCGACTGCGAGGTCCCCCGGGGTGGAGAATCTCCGGGCGCCGCGCGCGTCGAATCGACCCGCCCCGCTGGTTCCCAGCGGATTCTGGCCCCGGCGATCGGCTCGCGCGTTCGATCGTCAATGATCCTTCCCTCGAGGAAGGGATAGAGGATCGCGTCCCGAACGTTCGGGACGCCCCACCCGTAGCGATTGTCGGGCCGGCTCGCGCGATCGCCACTCATCACCAGGGCCTCGCGCACGGCTTCGGGACCCCAATCAGGGTGGGCGCTCAACACGATCGCGGCGCACCCCGCGACGAGCGGTGAGGAGTAGGACGTGCCGCTCCCGTGACCGTACCGGTCGCGCGAGCGCGCCGTCACCAAGGCGACGCCCGAGCCCATCGCGACCAGGTCGGGCTTCACGCGCCCGTCCCACGTCGGACCCACCGAGCTGAAACCGGCGAGGCTGCCGTTCCAATCGACCGCGCCGACCGCGATCACGCCCGGAGCGTCCGCGGGCGGGTTCAAGCTCCATTCCCGCGGCCCCGTGTTCCCCATCGAGTTCACGATCAAGAGCCCGCGCTCAAACGCGACGTTCGCGAAGCGGCTTACGAGCGCGGTTCGTCCGTCGCGATCCTCGGGCGAGTACCACAGGTAGTAGGAGAGCGAGCTGGCGGCGATGTCGGCGCCCACCGACTCGGCCCACTCGATCGCCTCGCACCAGGCGTCCTCCTCCACTCGCGTCTCCGACCCGATCCGCTCCGTCTTCGCGAGCAGGTAGTCCGCGCGATAGGCCGGGCCGATGATCCTCCCCGGCGCGTAGCCCGCGATCACCGAGAGGACCGTGGTTCCGTGGATCGACTGACCGGGAACGTCCTGGGTCGGATCGTAGGACGCGACCTCGTCGTGGAAGACGAAGTCGCGCGTGGCGCGCACGGTGAGCTGGTCGAATGCCTCGTGCCCCAGCTCGAAGCCTGAATCGAGAACGCAGATCAGAACGCCCTCGCCCCGATATCCCATCGCATGCGCTTCGGGGACCCCGAGCATCTCGAGCTGGTGCGCGGCCGGACCGAAGCTGAATTCGTCGGCCGCTGCGGCCCGATCCCGCGTGAACACGCCCACGGGGCGCACGCCGGCGACGAACGGCAGGGCCTCGATGGCGGCGACCGCTTCGGCGTCGGCCTCGATGCTCACCGCGTTCAGCCAGCGCGAGATCGTGCGGATCGTGACCCCGGCAGTGCCGACGGCCGAGACGTACGACGCGGCGGGCTCGAGGTCGCGCTCGTCGACGAGGCGATCGGCCGCCGCCGGAGTATCCCGCTCGCGGATCGCCTTGGCGCGTCGGGCGAGCGCCCTGGGAGAGAGGAGACCCTCGGCCGCGGTGAGGGCAGAGTCGAGTGAGGCGCCGGATCCGTGGTCGCGGAAGAAGACCCATTGGAGCGACCGCTCCCCGGCGAGCGCGGCAGGGACGCCACACGCGGCGAGCGCCGCCACGACCACGATCCCACCGAGCGCGCTGCGCATCAGAAGGTGTAGCGCACCGTGTATGTGAGGACCGACTCTTTCCCCGCCGGCACCGGAACGTCGAACTCGGCCGTGTCCGCGTCCTTCTTCCGGAAGTCGTGCGACTTCTGGGTGATCTCCCAGTTCCCGTAGAGACTCTCGACCACCGTCACCTTCGCCGGCTTGGAGCCGTGGTTCCGGAGCTGGATGCGGAACTCGTCCTCGGTCACGTTGCGCGAGATGCGCGTGTGGGAAGCGCGACTTCTCTCCCCGACCAGGTCGAACGCGATCCCGCTCAAGATCCGGATCCGCTCCCCCGCCGCCGTGTGCGGCAGCCGATCCTCGCCGACGAGCGTGGAGGCGCCGCCCAAGTCCGCGGCGTAGACCCGAACCCGTCCTTCGGGGAGCGGCAGGCCGAGGCCGGAGCCCTTCTCGTTCCCGAATTCGACCTGGACCCGGATCTTGGAGCCGTCTCGCGCGCCGTCGTAGCGATAGGTGCGGACGGCGGCAACGCGCGTCGGCGATAGGATCGCCGCCTGCACGGTGGCGAGTTGATCGAGGTCCATCGTTCCCGCGAGCGGGTACGAATGGTACGCGAAGAGATCGTTGGGGCGCGCGGCCGGCGCGGCGGGCGCTTCCTCCACGGCGGCGCCCCGATCGGGAGTTCCGCTGTCGCGGTGGATCTCCCCCGCGACGAGCGAGACCTTGGCGTCGGCGAATGAGCTCCCCGACCGGTTCACGATGGTCGCCCATCCGCTCAGCTCGACGCTTTGCTCGTCGGCATCGAGGACGGCCGAGTACTCGGCGCTCCACTCGATTCCCGCCGTCAGATAGGAAAGCGTCCCCTTCTCCTCCCCGCCCATGGCGGACTCGATCTGCCACAGAAGCGAGGGGCGCGCTCGGAGCTTGAGGCGCGACGGAAACTCGACCTCGCTGATCTGACCCCGCTTGAACATCGTGAGCACCTGGGCCGAGTCGCGGCGCACGATGAAGAGATCATCGCCGTCGATCCCCGCGAGCACGCCGTGATAGGCCTTCCCCCCGTAGCGGTAGGAGATCGAATCGCCGAGAAAGCGCCGGAACACCCGGTCGCCGTTCCAGAGGTCGAACCGGAACGTCTGCCGGAGCACTCGGAATCCGGTTCCCTCCAGGCGGGTGGAGGTGGAATCGAGCCGCTGCGGGACGCCCTCCAGCGCGATCTCGCTCACGCCCTTTGGAAGCGTCAGGATCTTCGGCTCACGCACGAGGGCCACATCGTCGTTGTAGATCACGATCTCCGGCCGGCCGCTCGCGCGGATCGCGCCGTCGGATGCGCCCGCGGCGGGCGGGTGGATCATAGGAAGAAGCGCGAGCGCGGATAAGGCGAGCGCGGCGCGTACCGATCGCGGCATGGCACCTCCGTGGGAAGCGGGAAGCGGTCTCAGCCTTCAATCAGCGCCCACGTTACGGTCGCGCCCGGCCGGGGTCAAGGCGCCGCGGGCGCCGCATCCGGTGGGAATTCGGCGGTCAAGATTGGCCTGCCACTGCCGAATTTCCCTTTGACAGGCTGAACGGAGGGGTCTACCGTCAAGGGGTCTTCGGATCGGCTTCGGCCGGTCAGCTTTGGCTCGCTTTGGAAACCTGCAATGGTGTTGCCTCGCACTCGCAGTCGTTGTCTTGGCTTCAGCGCTGGCACGCGGCAAGGTTCAAAGCACTAAACGGTGTCGGAACGCTGAAGCAATTTCCAACAACAATGACGAACCAGAATCCCAGAGCCGCCGGAGTCTGCCCGTGCGGGGTGAACCACGTTCGCCCCGCGAGGGCTTTTCGCGCGCCTGGGAACCAGGGCGTGAAAATGGGCTCCATGAGCACGCTCCACGAGGGGAGGTGATGGCACATGCGTAAGCGCGGAACGGTAAAGTGGTTCAACGAGGCCAAGGGTTTTGGCTTCATCCAGCAGGCCGGCGGGGAGGACGTATTCGTTCATTACTCCGCCATCCAGGGTGACGGGTTCAAGACCCTGGCCGAGGGCCAAGCGGTCGAATTCGAGATCGTCGAGGGTCCGAAGGGCAAGCAGGCTGCGAACGTCACGGCCGTCTAAGGGCGGTTTGAGTCGATACGCCGCCCCGGTGGGGTCTTCCCGCCGGGGCGGTCCCATTTGCGGAGGGTGTGTCCCGGGTATATAGTTGCGCGCTCCCATGGCAGAACTCACACAGGACGAGCCGGCACCCAGCAACATCCCCGAGCCGCCGCCGGATCCTCCGCCTTCGGAGCAGTTCGAGTCCGCCCCCGTCAGATTCCTGCGACGGGCGTTCGCGGCCATCATCGGGCCCGCGCGCGCGCTCACCGACCCGCAGCTGTTTCACAAGATCTCGCTCGCCGCGTTCCTGGCGTGGGTCGGCCTGGGCGCCGACGGGCTCTCGTCGAGCGCGTACGGGCCGGAAGCCGCGTTCCGAGCGCTTCACGAGAACACCTTCCTCGCGATTCCGCTCGCGCTCCTGACCGCGATCACCGTGACGGTGATCGCCGCGAGCTATACGCGCATCATCGAGCGGTTCCCCGCGGGAGGCGGCGGCTACGTGGTCGCCACGAAGCTGCTGGGATCCGGCGCCGGGCTTGTGTCGGGGAGCGCCCTTCTCGTCGACTACGTGCTGACCGTCGCGATCTCGCTCGCCGCGTGCTCGGAGTCGATCTTCAGCCTCGTGCCGCCCTCGCTCCATTTCGCGTATCTCCCGTTCACATTCGGGCTCCTGGCGGCGCTCACGATCTTGAACCTGCGGGGCGTTCGCGAATCGGTCGCGGTCATCTCACCGATCTTCCTCCTCTTCATCCTGACGCACGCGACCGCGATCGTGGCCGGCATCGCGCTGAACATCCATCAGATCCCTGTTGAGGTGCATCACTTGAGGGAGCAATCGGCCAACGCGGTCCAGATGACGGGTTGGATTCCGCTCATCATGATCGTGTTCCGTGCGTTCACCCTCGGAGGCGGCACCTATACGGGAATCGAGGCCGTCTCGAACGGCGTGCCGATGCTCCGCGAGCCGAAGGTGGCGACCGCGAAGATCACGATGCGCTACATGGCGGTTTCACTCGCCGTGATCGCGGCCGGAATTCTCGTCAACTACCTCCTCTACCAGGTGAACCCGGTGCCCGGGAAGACGCTGAACGCCGTTCTCTGGTCGGCGATCGCGGGCCAGGTGTTCGCCCCCGGGAACCGTCTCGGCGAGATCCTGGTCGCGCTGACGCTGGTCTCCGCGGGGACGCTCCTCTTCGTGGCCGCGCAGACCGGCTTCCTCGGAGGACCGCGCGTCCTCGTCTACATGGCGTTCGACCGGTGGGTGCCGTCGCGCTTCTCCAACCTCTCCGAGCGCCTGGTCACGTCGAACGGGGTTCTGTTCATCGCGCTCTCGGCGGGAGCGGTCCTCCTCTTCACACAGGGGGCGGTGCACATCCTGGTCGTGCTCTACTCGATCAACGTCTTTCTCACGTTCGCCCTGGCGCAGCTCGGCATGTGCCGGGACGCGATCCACCTGAGGCGCGAGGGGAAGGCCTGGCGGGGACCACTCTTCATCAGCCTGCTCGGCTTCGCCGTCACCGGATCGCTCCTCATCGGCACGGTATCGTTCAAGTTCATGGAGGGAGGCTGGGCCACCCTCCTCGCGACGGGAATGATCTGCCTCGTCTGCGCGTCGATCCGCCAACACTACATCCGCACCGGCGTGAGCCTGCGGCGCCTCGACGAGAGCCTTTCCAACGTGCCTCTTCCGAGCACCGAGCCGACGCAGGCGCCCCTCAAGCGGACCGCCCAGACCGCGATCCTCACGGTCGTCGGGTTCGGCGGTCTCGGAATCCACTCACTGCTCAACTTGTTCCGGGTCTTCCCACATCAATTCAAGCAGGTCGTGTTCGTCTCGGTGGGAGCGATCGACTCCGGAAAATTCAAGGGAGCGGACGAGATCGAGGCCTTGCGCCTGAGCACCGAGTCGGATCTCCAGAAGTACGTCGATTTCGCGAGGAAGTTGGGGTTGCCCGCCGAGTATCGATATGCGATCGGGACCGACATCGTGGATGAGTTGGAGCAGCTGATTTTGAAGGCGAGCGAGGATTATCCGCGCTCGGTCTCGTTCGGCGGCCAGCTCGTGTTCCAGAAGGAGCGCTCCGTGCTCCGATGGCTGCACAATCAGACGTGCCCCGCGCTCCAGCGGCGCCTCGCGTTCCACGGCCTTCCGATGGTGATCCTGCCGGTGCGAGTGTACTGATGCGGGGGCGGCGCGGTTGGGCGGCCCTCGAGCGCGGTCGCGCGGCGGCGCGCCCGCAAGGGGCGGACGGGACAAGGGGCGGACGGGACCCGGCTATTGGCGTGAGGTGGGGCCGGATCCCGTGCCGCCGATCTATTCCGCGTGGGCGCACGGCGCCCCGACGAGCCCTTTCCTCCCATCCAAGGCGTAGTCCCTCAACTACGCCCTGGGAGCGAACGCGATCTTCCACATCGCGCGTCTCCCCCCGTCCTACCCAGGCGCGCGGGCCCGCCGGTCCAGCGGGTCGTGCCGTGGCAAGACGCGCATGCAGGGTCACGCCGTCCGCGACACGGTGCCGGCACGTCGCAAGGGACGTGCCTCGAGAGGGCGTGCGAGGACCGGTTTCGGTCCGCGCCAACTCTTGATCGGGTCGTAGAATGGGAATCGGCGGCGCCACTTCCCGTCGACGACTGGCGGGCATGCCGCGTCGGAGTTTCGACACTGTCGAACCAACCTGAGGCAATGGAGCGGATGAATACATCGCGCCTTGAAACCCAACGCCTGACCCTGGTGGCCGCGACGCTGCCTATGCTCCGGGCCGAGCTCGCCCGCCCCGAGGAGTTCGCGCGCCTGCTGGGGGCCGAGGTCGCCGCCCCGTGGCCTCCCCCGCTGAACGACGAGCAGTCGAACCGCTGGATGATCCGCCTTCTAGAAGAGGATCCGGAAATCGGCAACTGGGGCATGTGGTACTTCCTGCTGCGCGAGGGGCCGACCGGCGGCCCGCTCGCGATCGGAAACGGCGGCTACAAGGGGAAGCCGTCCGCCGACGGCACGGTAGAGATCGGCTACTCGGTCGTTGAGGCGTATCAAAGGAAGGGCCTGGCCACCGAAGGCGCCCGCGGGCTCATCGATCGCGCGCTTCGTGACCCCGCCGTGACACGGGTGATCGCGGAGACGTTCCCCGATCTCACACCCTCGATCCGTGTGCTCGAGAAGAACGGATTCCTCCGGATTGAGGAGAGTGGCTCGGAGCCCGGCGTGATCCGCTTCGAGCTGAAGCGGCCCTAATAGGTCACGGCGTCCGGATCGAAGAGGGGCGGGATCAACTCCACCATCGCGACCACGTCGAGCAGGTTGTGGTGGAAGACCGGCAGGAGCCGGTACGGCTCCCCCCGCTTGACGAAGTCGTGGTAGAGCCCCGGAATCTCGGCCCCCGAAACATCCCCCGCCCTCCTGCGCCGGAGCACGTGCCACTCCAGGGTCTTGAGCCGGCAGTCCGGAAGCATGTGCTTCCACCGGCGTCGCGCCATCCAGAGGAGGTCGAGGTGCGGAAGCTCCAGCGAGAAGGCCATCCGGTGATGGGTCGCGCGGTCGCGGAGGAACGGCACGTCGAACGACTTCCCGTTGAACGTCACGAGGAAGTCGAACTCGCGAGCCAGGCGCGCGAGCTCCTCGAGGAGGGCGCGCTCTTCGCTGTAGTCGCGCGCGAAGAGCTGGCGGAGAACAAGATTTCGATCGCCGACCATGCAGAGCCCAACCAGGAAAACCGGCGCCGCCGAAAGCCCGCACGTCTCGATGTCGAGGAAGAGCATCCTCCGGTGACCGTAGCGGCGGAAGAGGCCGCGCTCCGGCGACTCGACCTCCGCGGCGATCTCCGGTAGATCGCGCGCCCGGCTGCGACGCCGGAACCGGGCGTGCCCGCCAAAGCCGTTTCCGGTGGAGTCGCTCTCGGAGAGAGCCGAGAGGTTGCTCAAGAGCGGGAAGGGCCGCTCCCCAAGCTCCGTGTAGAGCCGCTCATGAATGAAGAGGGGCCCGTGGGGACCCTCGAGGATCCCGCCCGGGAGGACCTCCTCGATCCCGACCGGCTCTACCTTAAGCTCGCACGACGGGAAGAGGGGTAGCGTCGCGGCTGCACCCGTCGCGGCGGCCGCGGCCGCAGATGAGGCCGACGCGGACGTTAGGCCCGCTCCACGCGGAGGCTTGGCCTCGCGGGCAAGATCGCCTAGCCGCTGTCGAAGCGCGCGGGAGAGCATGGCCTGAGTGATTGCGCCCTCCTCTATGTGCCCAAGAGCCGGCGCAAGAGTGCTTCGGCCGCGGCCTTGCTTGGGATCGGCCATCCTCCATGGAGGTCGTAGTCCTGTTGCTGCGCCGGGCGCAGGATCGGCAGCCCGACGCACGAGGGACAACCGACGTCGCAGGGACACTCCTCCACCATGTGGAGGGCGGCGCGCAAAAGCTCCTCGACCAAGCCGTATCCCCGCTCCGAGTAGCCGAGGCCCCCGTGGTAGCGGTCGTAGAGAAAGATCGCCTGCTCGCCGAGATTTCCGCTGTCGAGAATGCCGCCGAGATCGGGCCGGTCGCACATCACGTGGAGCGGGAGGAGCGTGATGAGGAGATTCCGGAGGCCCGACATGCCCTCGCTGGGATTGAGGCCCTTCACCCTCACCGCGGCGCGGACGCTCTCCTCGGGGCGGATCCAGAGCGCGACCGTCTCGAGATTCTGCCGAGGCAGGTCAAGGGGGTGATAGCCGATCGCGTCGAGGCTCCGGAACCGGATCTTCTTCATCGCCACGGTCGCCCACGAGACGTCCGCGGTCCCGAGCCCGATCTCGCACTCGTTCCACCGCCGGGTCTCCCGCGTCTCGAGCAGCTTGAGCCTCGTGTCGAGGACCGGCTGCGTGTAGTAGTCGACCTCGCGCCGCTCCACGTACGCGATCTTCTGCTTCAGGTCCAGCTCGCGGACGAAGAACGTGTCGCCGTCGTGGAGGTAGATCGCCTCCGGGTAGACCAGCTCCGGCGCGCTGATCGCGTCCACCGTCGCGAGGACGGCGTTCGCCTGTCCTTGGTCCAGGATCGTGAACGTGTCGTCGGAGATTGTCCTGAGATTTACCTTCCCCGCCGGGTAATCCGCTGAGGACCAGTACCGGAGTCCGTCGAGCGACTTCATCGTCCCCTCCTCCTCGAGGAGCGTCGCGATTCGAGAAGCGCGGCTCCCGAAGAGCGATTCGTCGTCGGGGGTGAGGGGCAGCTCGTACGCGGCGCAGGCGAGGTGTGAGGCGAGGACATACGGGTTCTCGGGATCGAGCACCGCGTTTTCGGGGGTCTGGCTGAAGAAGTGCTCCGGGTGGCGCATGAGGTATTGATCGATCGGGTCGTCGTAGGCGATCACGAGCGCCAGCGCCGGGGTCTGCGAGCGGCCCGCGCGCCCCGCCTGCTGCCACGTGCTCGCGATCGTGTTCGGAAACCCCACGAGGACCGCCGCGTCGAGCGAGCCGACGTCGATCCCAAGCTCGAGCGCGTTCGTCGAGATCACGCCGCGAAGCTCCCCTTCGAAGAGCCGCCTCTCGATCGCGCGGCGCTCCTCGGGGAGATATCCGCCGCGGTAGGCGCTCAGCCGGTCGGCGAGCCCATCCTTGTCGCGTTCCAGCCGCTCGCGCGCGTAGCGATAGATGAGCTCGGCGGAGACGCGGGTCTTGGTGAAGACGATCGATTGGACGCCGCGGCGCATCAACGACACTAGGATTCGCTCCGCCTCGATTGAGGCGCTTGCGCGTCCCGCTCCCTCGCCCTCCGCGTGCTTGGGATTCCAGAATGCGAAGAGCTTGGGTCCGCGCGGCGCGCCGTCCTCGTCCACAACCTTGACCTCGTCGCCCACGAGAAGCTCGGCCAGATCCCCAGGGTTACGGATCGTAGCGGACGAGAGCAGGAAGCGTGGGTCGGAGCCGTAGTGGCGCGCGACGCGGCGCAGACGGCGGAGCACGTTCGCGACGTGCGAGCCGAAGATGCCCCGGTACGTGTGCACTTCGTCGACCACGACGTAGCGAAGGTTCGAGAAGACGCGGCTCCACCGGGAATGATAGGGGAGGATCCCCTGATGAAGCATGTCGGGATTGGTCAGGATCGCGTTCGCCTGCTCCCGGAACCGGCGCCGTGTCTGCCCCGGCGTGTCGCCGTCGTATGTCCCCGCCACGAGGGCGCGGCGGAGCGCCGGCGAGCTCTCGGCCATCCGCGTGAGGCCGCGGAGCTGATCCTGCGCGAGCGCCTTGGTCGGAAAGAGGTAGAGCGCGACCGCGCTCGGCTCGAGGAGAAGGCGCTCCAAGATCGGGATGTGGTAGGCGAGCGACTTCCCGGAAGCCGTGCCCGTCGCGATGACGACATTCGTACCCGCGCGGGCCAGCTCGATGGCGCTGGCTTGATGGGAATAGAGCCGCGAGATTCCCTGGGCATCGAGGACCTCCCGGAGCGCGTCGGGAAGCGGGCTCTCGAGCTCGGCGTAGGAGGCCGGGCGCGCGGGGAGATGCTCCAGGTGGACCAGCTCGGTCGGGCGAAGGCGCCGCCCATCGGGCCCGTCGATCCACTCGCGATTCCGAGGACCCCTCCCGCCCGCGGTGATCGAAGAGAGGAGCGCCTCGAACTCGGCGATTGTCTCCGGCGAATCCGCACGTGGAGTGGGGGCGAAGAGTCCGGGGCCGCCCGGTGTCATGGGAGCGTCTCTCCGTTCACGGCAATCACAGGAGGCCCTCCCCCTCGAGAAGCCGCCGCATCAACTTCGCGCCGGTCGCGGCCTGACCCACGTGGCAATTGTTGAAGAAGACGAAGGTCTTCTTCGCCTTCATCGAAAGGTCGCGGATCTTGTCGACCCATTCTTTGAGCTCGGCCTCGGAGTAGAGGTAGTCGTACCGATCGCCCGGGTTCGAAGGACGCGGCTTCGGCGGGGCGGTGTCGGCCGCGGCGGTGTCGGGCGCCGCCGTGTCGGCCGAGGCAGCGGCTGCGTCCGTCGCGAAGAGCGGGCCGTAGTCCGCTGCTCCGCGCGGCATTCCGCCCGGTCGCTCCCGTTTGGGACGCGGCGCCGAATCCGGGAAGGCCCTCACCGCCCCATCCGGCCGCCACCAGTTCTCCTTGTTCCGGCCGTGGAGCCGGACATATCCCACGGAACCGGTCGCCCGCGCGACCGGCGGCACGAGTCCAGGGAGATCGGGCTCGTCCACGCTCACGTACCCAAGCCCCTGCTCCTCGAGCCACGAAAAGATGTCATCGGACCTGCCGTGGCGCTCGTCACGGACCCAGGAGTTGTGCCGGAACTCGACGAAGAGATGCGTCCCGGGGAGGCGCTGCTTCATCTCGCCCAGAAACTTCTCGTTCTCCCGCGTCCTGCGGAACGCGTACGGGAATTGCGCGAGAACGCCGCTCAGCTTCCCCGCCTGGAGCAGCGGATCGACGGAACGGGCGAACGCCTGATAGATCTCATCATCGAGGCTTCGCTTGTGGGTCATGTCGTGGTGGGCCTTCACGACGAACTCGAATCCTGGCGGCGTCTTCCGCTCCATCGCGTGGAGCGTGCTCGGCGGAGGGATGCGGTAGTAGGTCGCGTTCACCTCGACGGTTGGGAAATGTTGAACGTAATGGTCGAGCATCTTCCCGCGGTCGGTGCCCAGCGGATAGAAGGGGCCAACCCAGTCCGGGAAGGAGTAGCCCGAGGTGCCGATCAGGATCATAGGGGTGGCCATCCGATGGGGAGTGAGTTACTCGATGGCGCCCGCTCTGACGAGCGCCGTGTCGCCGAAGCGGTCCCGAAGAGAGTCGACCGCCTCGATCATTTTACGCCTGCGCTCATCCGCGTCGAAGAGGCTCGGTTGCGCCGCGTTCCCGGAAGCGACGAGCCCCGAGACCGAAACGCCGATCAGGCGAAGGGGACGCCCATCCCAGTTCTCATCGAGAAGGGCGGAGGAGGTCTTGTGGATCAAGCTCTCATCGTTCATTAGATATGGAAGCGCCCGCTGGCGGATGGTCGTTCGGAATTGCGAATCTCGGAGCTTCACGGAAACAATTCTCCCGAGATACCCGTCCTGGCGCATGCGCCGTCCCACCTGATCGCTCAAACGCAGTAGGTGCGCCCCGATCCGCTCCCTCGAGTCGACGTCGTGCGAAAGCGTGAACTCGTGTCCCATCGATTTGACCGGCACTCCCCGGTAGTACGGAATGACCTCGCCCTCGTCTTCGCCGAGCGCCGCATCCCGCATCCGGTCGCCGTTCAGCCCGAAGTGGTACGTGAGGAACTCCTTCGGGAAGTGGGCGAGCTGCCCGATCGTGCTGATTCCGAGCTTCTCGAGCGCGATCCGCGTCTTCTCGCCGATTCCCCAAAGGTCCTGCACGCCTCGTGGCCAGAAATACCTCCGGTAGCCCTCCTGCGTCAGCGGGGTCAATCCGCGCGGCTTCTCCACCCCACTCGCCATCTTCGCGATGTATTTGTTCGGCCCCATTCCGATCGTCGCGGTGAGGTCGGTGCGGCGGTGGATGGCGCGCTGGATCGCGCGGGCGACCGGTATCGCGGCGTCGAGCAGCTCTTCAGGGGTGCGCGGCCCCGCGCCGGCACGGGCACTGGCGTCGGCACCGACGCCCTTTGACTTCGTCTTCCCTTGCAGTAACCGCGGCGCCCCTGTCAGATCCAGAAACGCCTCGTCGATGCTGAACGGCTCGACGATAGGCGTGAAGTCCTTCAAGACCTCGAGGATTTGGAGCGAGATGTGGACGTACTTCTGGGGATTTCCCTCGACCAGCGTGAGGTCAGGGCAGAGCCGGAGCGCCTCCGCGTTCGGCATGCCCGCCCTCACCCCGAACGTTCGCGCCTCGTAGTTCGCCGAGGAGACGACGCCTCTTCGCTTGAGATCGCCCCCCACCGCGAGCGGATGTCCCGCGAGCCGCGGATTCATCTTCTCCTCGACCGAGGCGAAAAACGCGTCCATATCGACGTGGGCGACGACGCGCACCGACGATCATCCCTCCATCCACACCCGGGTGAGCTGCCAGGTCATCTCCCTCGAGTCGTAGCAGATCTCGTAGTAGTCGGCGTTGTCGGCGAGGAGCGCGAAGTAGTGGATCTTGTTCTGCCCCTCGTGGCGGACCCAATCGCCGGTCACCTTGGCGATCTTGACCGTCTTGCTCTTCCAGCGGAATCGGATCGGCTTCATCCGTCCCGCCGTGAACATGGTGATGACTTCGATGGGATCGTGGATCGACTCGATCATGAAGTAACCGTCGCTTGCCTTGGGAAATGAGTTCGCATGGACCATCAGCCAAGCCTCCGATATGCCAGCCCGAGTAACCCGGTCAGCCTCCCTACGCGGGCGGCAGCGTCTTCAATCCCCAGGGATTGTCGATCGCGATGAGCCAGTTCCCGCCCGCCTGGCGCCGCAGCACGTCGGTGGATTCCCCGGCGAGCGCGATCGGCTTCCCGCCGGGATCCGTTCCGTGGAGACTCCACCGACTCAGGTAGAGCGCGAGATCCCCCGATTCGAAGACGCGCTCCGCCTGAGACACGAGCCTGGGTTTCATCGCGATGAATCCTCCGAGTGCGGCGCGAAGCTCGGCCGTACCGCGGGCCGGGGCGCCCTCCGGGGAAAGGAGAACTCCCGAAGGCTCGTAGAGAGCGACCGCGGCGTCCAGGTTACCCGCGTTGATCGCCGCGACGAGCCGGCGGACCGTATCGACTGGACTCTGTGTCATCAGCCAAGCCTCCGGAAAACCCCCACCACCTTGCCCGCGACCCGCACATCGGGATCGGACGGGCGCACCTCGATCGGCTCGTAGTCCTCGTTCTCGGGAATCAGGAGGAGCTTGTCGCGACGCGGGAAGAAGCGCTTCACCGTCGCCTCTTCGCCGATCACCACGACCGCGATCTCTCCGCTCTTGACCGGCGCGTCGTGATGCACGATCGCGATGTCGCCGTCCAGGATCCCCGCGTTCTTCATGCTGTCCCCACGCACGCGGAGAGCGAAATGCTTGCCGGGCCGCACGAACGCGCCGTCTACGATGAGCACGTCCTCCACATTTTCCTCGGCGAGAATCGGCGCGCCGGCGGCCACGC
>VBOZ01000020.1:24311-24840 GCA_005893305.1 Candidatus Eisenbacteria bacterium
TGCTCGGGAATGGGGCGGACCGCGGGGATGGATGCTCTCGCGGCGGCGCCTCCCGGAATCGCCTTGAGCCCGATCCCACGCGAGGTCCAGCGATCCCGGTGGATCTTCCCCGCCCGCTCGAGGCGGTCCAGGTAGTAGCGGACCCCGTTGGTCGAGGCGATCCCGAAGGCCTCCCCGATTTCTCGGATCGTGGGCGGCCGTCCCTGCTCGCGAAGCGACCCCGCAATCATGTCCAGGACCGCCTGCTCGCGATCGGCCCCCACGTCGATCGCGGCAAACCGCTTGGGCTTGCGCTTCCGGGCACCCCCCGGCGTCTTGGGCGGATTGGGCTTGCTCATGACACATAGGATAGTGCACATTTGTGCAGGTGTCAAGGGCGTTTTGCTATCTTCTTGGTGGGTGATCAGATCGTATGATTCGTGCCCTGCATGACCAGACTTCCCAGGTGCATAGTGCTCGCGATGCGTTTCCTCCTGGCGATGGCCATGGTGTGCGCGATGGGTTGTGCTGGTCCTGCCAAACCGCACCC
>VBOZ01000021.1:0-16288 GCA_005893305.1 Candidatus Eisenbacteria bacterium
CCATCGCGGCATTGCTGCTCGCGATCGCCGCGTGGAGCTTCCGGGCCGCCATGGGTCGGCACAAGATCCTTACTGCTGCAATGTTCGAGGGTTAGGAGCGTAGCGGCCAGCTCCACCTTTCTCGCCCCGGTGCGTTGACGCCCACTCCCAGCCGGGTTAAAGTACGCGTTCACCCCCAGGGAGCATTCGAAAGCAATCATGGTCCGAAGCATGACGGGTTACGGCCGGGGAGAGGCCGTGGTTGACGGCCTCCGCCTCGCGGCCGAAGTCCGATCCGTAAACCATAGATTTACAGAGCTTTCGGCCCGGTTGCCGCGGGAACTGGCGGCCTACGAGGCTGAGGCTCGGAAGATCATCCAGGACCGGACGAACCGGGGCAAGATCAGCCTGGTCGTGAACTGGGGCACCGACGGCGAAGAGGGGCGGGAACCGACCGGCAAGCTCACGCTCGACGAGCGGGTCGCGGACCGGTATTTCGAGCTCCTCCAGTCGGTGAAGAAGAAATACAAGCTGAGCGGCGATGTCGACCTCGGGACGTTCGCATCCCTTCCGAGCGTGTTCGTCTGGGAAGGGGAAGGGCGCGACCCCGACTTCTATCTCGGGCTGCTGCGGCAGGTCGTCTCGGCGGCGACCGACGACTTGATCCGGATGAAGGAGACCGAGGGGGCCGCCCTCAAGCGCGACCTCGAGGCACGGGTCGAGGGAATCCGGAGTCGCGTTTCCAAGATCCGCGAGCGCGCGCCGCAAAAGGTGCGCGAGACGGCGGAGAAGCTCCGCGAGCGGGTCCGGGTCCTTCTCGACGGAGGAGATCTTCCGGAAGAGCGGATCGCGCAGGAAGTCGCGCTCCTCTCCGACCGCCTCGACTCGACGGAGGAGTGCGTACGGCTCGAGGCCCACTGCGATCACTTTCGCAAGTTCCTCGAGGAGGAATCGACGCCCGGGAGGAAGCTCAACTTCCTTCTGCAAGAGATGAACCGCGAGATCAATACGATCGGCTCCAAGGCCAACGACGTGTCGATCGTGGAGCAGGTGGTCGAAGTCAAAGAAGAACTTGAGCGGATCCGCGAGCAAGTCCAGAACATCGAGTGATCCCGGTCTGATCGGCACCGAGTACCGGCGCTTCGTCGTCGTGATCTCGGGCCCGTCGGGCGCGGGGAAGAGCTCCTTCGTGAAGGAGCTGCTCCGGCGCTATCCGTCGGACCTCGTCTACTCGGTGTCGGCGACCACGCGGACGCGACGGCCCCACGAAGAGGAGGGTCGCGACTACTTCTATCTCTCGCGGGACGAGTTTCGCCGCAGGGTCGATGCCAACGAGTTCGTGGAGTGGGCCGAGGTGCACGGGGAGTGGTACGGCACGCTTCGGAGCCAGACCGAGCGGATCTTGGCGTCCGGGAGGAACGTGCTCCTCGACATCGATGTGCAGGGCGGCCGGTCCGTGCGGAAAATATACCCGAACGGAGTGTTCATCTTCGTCCTGCCGCCGTCGCTGGCGGACCTGGAGGAGCGGCTGCGGGCGAGGGGGACCGACAGCGAGGAGCGAATTCGCCTGAGGCTGGAGAACGCGCGCCGCGAGGTCGAGCTGATACGCGAGTACGACTACGCGGTCGTGAATGATGATCTGGAAGCCGCGACGCGGAAGGTAGCCGCCATCATCGAGGCGGAGGCCTGCCGGGCGTCGCGACGAGTGAGCTAGACCCAGTAAGGAGGAGTTCGTGGACGAGAAGGCAGGCGTGCTTCGATCGAGCAACATTCCCAGCAAATACGAGCTGATCATCGTCGCGGCCAAAGAGGCGCGGCGCTTGAATGAGCTGTCCCGCGTTACGGGCCTCAACCTGGGCGGAAAAGTCACGAACGTCGCCCTCGAGGAGGCCTTGAAGGGCAACGTCCTCTACCGCTACCGGGAGAACCCCGATGACGTCGTGGTCGAGCCGGTGGTGGAGGCGGAGGAGTAGGCCCCAATGACGGAGCGGCGATCCCTCAGCGGCGCCCGCGTTCTGCTCGGGATCACGGGAGGCATCGCCGCGTACAAAACGCCGGAGCTGGTCCGCTCTCTCGGGCGGGAGGGGGCGCGCGTCTCGGTCATCCTGACGAAGAGCGCGCGGCGTTTCGTGACGAAGGATGCACTCCGCTCCGTGACCCATGGGCCGGTTCTCACCGATCTGTTCGAGCGTGACGCGCTGGGTACGGGCCCCTGGTTCGAGGGTGCTCCACCCTCCTCGCTCGGCATGGCCCACATCGGTTTGGCGCGCGAGGCCGACCTTGTGTTGGTCGCCCCGACAACCGCGAACGCCATCGGAAAGCTGGCCCACGGGCTGGCCGACGACCTCCTCTCCACCGCCCTCCTCGCTACACGCTCGACGGTGCTCCTGGCGCCCGCGATGAACGTGGCCATGTGGGAGCACGCGGCGGTTCAGGAAAACGTGGCCGCGCTGCGCGCTCGCGGTGTCCACTTCGTCGGCCCAGATGATGGTGAGCTGGCGGACGGTGAGGTCGGAATGGGCAGGATGGCCACGATAGAGGCGATTGTGGCAGCGTGTGGGAACGCGCTGGGCGCGGCAAAGTCGAACCTCCAGGAGCTGGGTTCTCGCCCGCGCTCCGCGCGGGCCGCGGAGGCTCCCTACGGTTCGACTTTGCCGCCCTCGACCAACGGGCTTCCCCTACGCGGACGGACAATCGTCGTTACCGCGGGCGGCACCGAGGAACCCATCGATCCTGTTCGTGTCATCACCAATCGGTCGAGCGGGAAAATGGGGTTCGCGATCGCGGAGCAGGCGCGGGATCTTGGCGCCACGGTGCGCCTCATCACCGCCCGCACATCGGCGCCGGCTCCGGCGGGAGTGGAGCGCTCCGAGGCCGCGACGGCGACCGACATGTCCGACGCTGTGATCAAGGCCATGAAGGATGCCGACGCGCTGATTATGGCGGCAGCCGTCAGCGACTTCACGCCCGCGAAGAAGAGCGGGAAGAAGATGCCCCGGTCGGGCTCCGGCCTGGCGTTGGAGCTGAAGGCGACGCCGGACATATTAATGCGGGTTCGAGCGCGCTACCCCAAGAAGCATCTCGTGGGGTTCGCCCTCGAGACCGAGGATGAGCTGCGTCACGGGAAAGAGAAGCGGAAGAAGAAGGGGCTCGACCTGATCGCGGTCAACAATCCGCTCAAGCCGGGGTCCGCGTTCGGATCGGATCAGAATGACGTGACACTCGTCGACGCGGCCGGGCGCGTGGAAGCGCTCGGGCTCCGTCCCAAGACCGAGATCGCTCGCGCGATCCTGCTCCGCGTGGCGAAGGCACTCGACAAGAACTGAGGGAACGCCGGTGGATGAGGGGCGGGGAGAGCTGGCCGGGATTGCCCGGGAGGCGCGGGTGCTGCTCGAGAGGGAGCGTGCCCGCGGAAGAACGCGCCTCGTGCTCGGGGACGCGGGCGCTTCCGATGTCCCGGGACCCTCGACCACAGAGGTGCTGGCGCTCCCCGGGTTCGAGAGCGCTGTCCCCACGAGCCCGGCCGCCCTTCCGATCGCTCAGCCGCTCGCGCCGCGCACCGACCTTCCCCAAGACCTCCCATCCCTCGCCACGCTGGTCTCCACCTGCCGCAAGTGCGGTCTCTGCGAGACGCGCACCCAGACCGTGTTTGCGGACGGGGCGCCCACGGCGCGGCTTCTCCTCGTCGGGGAAGCGCCGGGTCGGGACGAGGACGCGCAGGGAATCCCCTTCGTCGGCCGCGCCGGGCAGCTCCTCAACAAGATGCTCGCGGCGATCGACTTGAAGCGCGAAGACGTGTACATCTGCAACGTGCTCAAGTGCCGGCCGCCCGAGAACCGCACGCCTCTGCCCGAGGAAGTGGAGCGCTGCCTCCCCTACCTGGAGCAGCAGATCGCGCTGATCCGACCCTCCTTGATCTGCGCGCTCGGCCTCTCCGCGGCGCAGGCGCTCCTGCGCACGAAATCTTCCATGACCTCGATGCGCGGCCGCGTCTTCGAATTCCGCGGCGTCCGGCTGATCCCGACCTACCACCCGGCCGCGCTGCTCCGAAACCCCGCGCTGAAGCGCGACGCGTGGGCGGACCTCCAGCAAGTGCGGGAGCTGCTCCGCTCCGGGGGCAACGCGTGAGGCCGGCCCGAAGCCGCGACGCGCGCGGCGATGTCCGTCCGATGACCGGCGAGTCGGAGGCCGAGTACGACGCCGCCCGCCTCCCGCCCCAGGCGCTCGACGCCGAACGGTCGGTGCTCGGATCGATGCTCCTCTCCCGCGACGCGATCGCGTCCGCGATTCAGAACCTGGATGAGCATGCCTTCTATCGCGAGGCCCATCGGAAGATCTGGAGGGCCATCCTCGAGCTCTTCGACCGCAGCGAGGCGGTCGACATGGTGACGCTGGTGGAGGCGCTGAACCGCCGGAAGGAGCTGGAAGCGGTCGGGGGCGTGACGTACCTGACGACGCTGGATCAGTTCGTGGCGACGGCCGGCAATATCGATCACTACTGCAAGATCGTCCGAGAGAAATCGATCCTGCGCCGGCTGATCGAGGTGGGTACGGGAATCGTCGGCGAGGCGTATGAGGGACGCGAGGATCCCTCGAACCTCC
Organism: Candidatus Eisenbacteria bacterium; assembly: GCA_005893305.1. Taxonomy (NCBI): domain Bacteria; phylum Candidatus Eiseniibacteriota; species Candidatus Eiseniibacteriota bacterium. The sequence goes on from VBOZ01000021.1 coordinate 4,582, forward strand.
TCGACCGCGCGGAGCAGTCGATCTTCGCGATCTCCGACGAACGGCTCCGCACCGGGTTCCTGCCGATGCGCCAGCTGGTGCTCCAGGGCTATTCGGCCATCGAGGAATACCGGCAGCGGAAGGTCCACGTCACCGGCGTTCCTTCGGGATTTTACGACCTCGACGAGATGACCGCCGGATTCCAGAAGTCCGATTTCGTCGTGATCGCGGGCCGGCCCTCGATGGGCAAGACCGCGTTGGCGATGAACATCGCGGAGAACGTCGCGGTGCGGATCAAGGCGAAGGATCGGAGGACCGTCGCGGTCTTCAGCCTGGAGATGTCCCGCGAGTCGCTGGTCCAGAGGATGCTCTGCTCCCTCGCGAAGGTCGACATCCACAAGATCCGCCGCGGCTACGCGAGCGCGGAGGAGTACAAGCGGTTGCAGAACGCGGCCGCGGAGCTGCACGAGGCGTCGATCTACATCGACGATACCGCGGCGATCGGGATCCTCGAGATGCGCGCGAAGGCCCGGCGCCTCGTGTCCGAGGTGCCGCTCGGCCTGATCCTCGTGGACTATCTCCAGCTCATCCGGGGGCCGCAGGATTCGGAGAACCGCCAGCAGGAGATCTCGAGCATTTCCCGGTCGCTCAAAGCGCTGGCCAAGGAGCTTCAGGTCCCCGTCATCGCGCTCTCCCAGCTATCCCGCGCGGTGGAGACCCGGGGCGGAAGCAAGCGCCCCATGCTCTCCGACCTCCGCGAATCGGGAGCGATCGAGCAGGACGCGGACGTCGTCCTCTTCGTCTATCGCCCCGAGGTCTATGAGAGCGACCCGGCGAAGATGGACGGCAAGGCGGAGATCATCATCGCCAAGCAGCGAAACGGCCCCACCGGAAGCGTCGACCTCGCCTTCATCCGCGAGTGCACCCGCTTCGAGTCGCTGCGGGACGTCCCGGAGCCCCGGCCCTAGGATCCGGTGAACGAGACCGAAGGCGAGACCCCGATCGAGGCCGCAGTCGAGGCCGCGGTCTCCTGGCCCAAGCGCTCCACCCTCGCGTGGCTGGAGAACGTGGGCGAGGTCTTCATCCTTCTCGGGAGCACTCTTCGCGAGCTGCCCTCCGGCGCGCGCAAGATCGGCCTCGTCGTGACCCAGATGGAGGCGCTCGGCATCGGCTCGATGCCGCTCACCGTGGTCGTCGCGCTCTTCACCGGCGCCGTCGCGGCGGTCCAAGCGTCCTACCAATTCCGCGACTACGTCCCGATGATCTATCTGGGGACGGTCATCGGGAAGTCGGTGCTGATCGAGCTCGGGCCGGTCCTCACCGCGCTTGTCGTCGGCGGGCGCGTGAGCGCCGCCATCGCGGCGGAGCTGGGCACCATGCGCGTGACGGAGCAGGTCGACGCGATGGAGACGCTCGGGATAAGCCCGATCCGCTATCTCGTGGTGCCCCGATTCCTGGCGACGGTCATCATGCTGCCCATCCTGACGATCTTCGCCGACGTCGTCGCGATCCTGGGAGGCTACCTGGTCGCTACGCTCACCCTCGATGTCAGCAGCCATACCTTCACGAGCGGCCTCCGGCTCTATTTCAAGGTCCAGGACATCTTCTCGGGGCTGATCAAGGCGTTCTTCTTCGGCATGATCATCGCGACCATGGGGTGCCACTACGGGCTCCGGAGCGAGGGCGGAGCCGAGGGCGTCGGGGAAGCGACCACGCGCGCGGTCGTGGCCTCCTGCCTCCTGATCCTGGTCGTGGACTATCTGCTCGCATCCTTTCTCTTTAGGGTGCTTTTTGCCTGAGCCGGCGATCCGGTTCGACGGGGTACGGAAGCGTCTCGGAACGAAAGATGTGCTCCGAGGTGTCGATCTTTCCGTACCGAGGGGCGAGTGCCTGGTCGTTATCGGGAGGAGCGGCAGCGGTAAGTCGGTGCTCCTCAAGCACGTAATCGGGCTCCTCCTCCCCGACGACGGGATCGTGCTGGTGAACGGGGTGGACGTGGCTTCGCTCGACGAGGCCGAGCTTCTCGGGCTTCGGGAGGATATGGGGATGCTCTTCCAGTCCGGGGCGCTCTTCGATTCGATGACCGTGGGGGAGAACGTGGGACTAGCGCTCCGGGAACATACGCCGCTCGGGGAGCCCCAGATCGAGATGATCGTGGGGGAGAAGCTTGCCCTCGTCGGCCTCAAGGGGACCGAAGACCTCCGACCCTCCAGTCTGAGCGGGGGGATGAAGAAGCGGGCGGCACTGGCCCGGGCGCTCGCGATGAACCCCAAGATCATGCTCTACGATGAGCCGACCACCGGCCTCGATCCGATCACGGCCGACGTCATCAACCGCCTGATCCGCCGCCTTCAAGAGAGGCTCGGGATGACCTCGATCGTGGTGACCCATGACATGCGAAGCGCGTACCACGTGGCGGACCACATCGCGATGCTGCACGAAGGTCGCATCCACGCGATCGGGACGCCCGCTGAAATCCAGGCGACCCGCGATCCCGTGGTGCGTCAGTTCATCGAGGGGACCTCGGAAGGCCCCCTCCTTCCCACCTAAGAGGATCCGGGATGAATCGGACATCGCGTCGCGCCGCGATCCAGGTAGGGTTCGCCGGACTCCTCGCCATCGTGCTCCTCTTCGTCGGGATCGCGTGGGTGAAGGAGTACCGCCTCGGAAAGCAGAAGACCTACTTCAGCGCGCGCTTCGAGGAGGTGGGAAGCCTCGCGGTGGGGGATCCGGTCGCCGTGCGCGGCGTCAAGAAGGGTGTTGTGACCAAGATCACCCTCGAGGATCAGGGAGTGCGCGTGGAGTTCGAGGTCGACAAGAGCGTGACGCTCCACCCGGACGTCGAGCTTCGCGTCGCGAACATCGGGTTCATGGGCGAGAAGTTTCTCGCGCTGGAGCCCGGAAAGGCGGCGGGCCAATTCGACCGGAACAAGCCGATCCCGGGCCGTTTCCAGTCCGGCGTGCCGGAGGTGATCTCCGGGGCGGGGGACCTCCTCATCGAGGCCACCGAGCTCTCCTCGCGGCTGAACGTGATGCTGGACGCGCTCGACCCCGCGACCGTGGAGCGCGCGTCGAAGAACATCGAGCGGGCCACCGCGAGCCTGACCGCGACCCTGGACCAGAATCGGGCGGACCTGCGCCAGGCGGTCGTCGATTTCCGGGACGCCGCGCGGGAGCTCAAGCAGATGGCGACGACCAACTCCGAGGGTGTCACGACGTCGGTCCGCGATTTCGGAACGGCTTCGAAGAAGCTGGCCGCGCTCTCCGATCAGCTCTCCACCACCTCGGTGGCTCTCGATCGGGTCGTGGGACGGCTGGACCGCGGCGAAGGCTCGCTCGGAAAGGCCATGACCGATTCGACGCTCTATGACGAGCTCCGCCAAACCCTCAAGAACACGAACCAGCTCGTGAAGGACATTCAGAAAAACCCAAAGAGATACCTCAAGCTCAGCGTATTCTAGTCGCCATGACTCGAAGGCAGGCATCTCAGGGCGCGGCCCGCGAGGCGAAGACCGTGTTCCTCTGCGCCGAGTGCGGGAACGAAAGCCCCAAGTGGTTCGGCCGCTGCCCGCACTGCGGCGCGTGGAACAGCGCCCGCGAAGGCCCCGGCCGGCGCGAGGCCACGACGCCCCGCGCCGGGTACGGCTCCGCGTCCGCGACTCCCGCCACGCAGCGCTTCGAGGAGATCGAAGGGCGCGCGGAGGATCGCTGGCGCTCCGGAATCGGCGAGCTCGACCGGGTTCTGGGAGGAGGGCTGGTGCCCGGCTCCCTGGTCCTGATCGGAGGCGACCCGGGCATCGGAAAGTCGACGCTCGCGCTCCAGCTGGCCGGCGCGCTCGGCCGCGCGGGGAGATCGGTCCTCTACGTATCGGGCGAGGAATCGCCGCGGCAGACGAAGATGCGCGCCGAACGGCTCGCCATGCGAAAGGGCGAGGCCGAGCTCTGGATCCAGGCCGAGATCGATCTCGACGCCATCGCGTCCGAGGTGACCCGGCTCCACCCCGCGCTCCTCGTCATCGACTCCATTCAAACCCTCTATGTCTCGTCCCTCGACGCGGCGCCTGGGAGCGTCTCCCAAGTGCGCGAATGCGGGCTTCGGCTCCTCCGCCTCGCGAAGGAGAGCGGGATGCCGGTGCTTCTGATCGGGCACGTCACCAAGGACGGCTCGGTCGCGGGGCCGCGCACCCTCGAGCACATGGTGGACGCGGTGATCTACCTCGAAGGCGATCGCCACCACGAGTACCGCATCCTGAGCGCGGCCAAGAACCGCTTCGGCTCGACCCACGAGATCGGCGTCTTCGAGATGCGGGGGGACGGGCTCGCCGAGGTGGAGAATCCTTCCGAGCGCCTCCTGCGCGACCGCGGCGAATCGGTGCCGGGCTCCGCCGTCGTGGCGTCGATCGAGGGCTCTCGGCCGCTTCTATCGGAGGTTCAGGCGCTCGTCGCGCCGACCCATTACGCGAACCCACAGCGCGTGGCGCAGGGAATCGATCCCCGGCGCCTCGCCGTCGTGATCGCGGTCCTCGACAAGCGCGCCGGGACGTCCCTCGCGGGGGCCGATGTCTTCGTGAACGTCGCGGGAGGAATCCGCCTCGAGGAGCCCGCGGCTGACCTCGGCATCGCCTTGGCTCTCGCCTCGAGCTTCCGCGACCGTCCCCTTCCGCCCGACCTGGTGGCGATCGGAGAGGTGGGCCTGGGAGGGGAGCTCCGCCCCGTGCCGCAGATCGAGCGGCGTCTCGCCGAGGCGCGGCGGCTCGGATTCCGCTCGGCGATCGTGCCGCGGCGCTCGGCGCCCGCCGGAGAGAAGGGAATTCTTTCCGCGGCGACGCTCGCCGAGGCGATCGAGCGCGCTCTCGGCTCCGGCGCCGCGTGAGCGACCGCGCCACGACCCCCCCCGACCTCGCGGTCATCCTCGCCGGGGCGGGCGAGGGGCGGCGGATGGAAGGACGCGGCCCCAAGGCGCTCCTCGAGGTCGGCGGCAGCACGCTCCTCGAGAGGGTGGCTTCGACCTTCCTGACGCACCCCGCGGTCGGCGAGATCGTGGCGGTCGTTCCCGAGCGCCTCGTCGCGGAAGCCCGATCGCGGCTCGACGCGCTGGCCAATCCCCGCGGGGCGCGCGTCACGGCGATCGCCGGCGGGGCGACGCGCCAGGAATCGGTTCGTCTCGGAATGGGCGCGCTCCAGCGGTCCCTCTCCTACATCGCGGTCCACGACGTGGCGCGTGCGCTGGTCGACGGCGATTTGATCTCGCGCGTGCTCGAGGCGGCGCGCGAGACGGGCGCCGCGATTCCGGCGCTCCCGCTCCGCGACACCGTGAAGGAGGTCGATCGCGGGCGGATCGTCCGCACCATTCCACGCGACCGGCTGCAGGGGGCGCAGACGCCGCAGATTTTCGCGCGTGATATACTCGCGCGCGCGCACGCGCGCCCCGACGCGACAGACGCGGGCGCGACCGACGACGCCGGGCTCGTCGAGGCGGCCGGCCTCGCGGTCGCCGTCGTTCCGGGCGATCCCTCGAACTTGAAACTGACGGAGCCGTCCGACGTGATCGCGATCGAGTCGCATCTTCGCGCCGGAGGAGCCTCATGACGGAGAGCCCCGGGCGCGGACTTCGCGTCGGCATCGGCTACGACATCCACAGGCTCGCGCGCGGGCTTCCTCTTGTTCTTGGAGGCGTGGCGCTGGCGCACGATCGCGGCCCCGACGCCCACTCGGACGGGGATGTCCTAGCCCACGCCATCGGGGACGCGCTCCTGGGCGGAATGGGCCTGGGCGATCTCGGCGCGCACTTTCCGGACACGGATGCGCGCTGGCGGGGCGCCTCGAGCCTTTCGATCCTCGAGGCGATCCGCGAGATGATTCGCGGGCGCGGGGCGCGTCTCGTGAACGTCGACGCGACGCTCATCGCCGAGGCTCCGCGCGTCGGCCCGCACGTCGCGGCGATGAAGGAGAATCTTGGACGCGCCCTCGGGGTCGAGCCCGAGCGGATCTCGGTCAAGGCGACGACCAACGAGCGGCTCGGTGCGATCGGCCGCGAGGAGGGGATCGCCGCGATGGCCGTCGCCCTCATGGAGGTGAGCGAGGCGTGAAGATCATCGTCGTGATGGGAGGGTTGAGCTCCGAGCGGGAAGTTTCGCTGCGGAGCGGCGCGGGCGTGGCGCGGGCGCTCGCGGAGCTGGGGCACGACCCGATCCTGCTCGACACCGGCACGGGGAAGCTCCTCCGGGACGCGGACCAGGCGATGGCCCTCGGGACGAAGCCGCCCGCGGCGCCCGCCTTGGGCGGCACCCTCCCCGCGGTGCGGGCCCAGGAAGGCCTCGAATCGTACGTCCGCTCGATTCCGCGCGGGGCGGACCTGGTCTTCGTGGCCCTCCACGGTGGAGACGGCGAGAACGGAACGCTCCAGGCGCTCCTCGATCTCGCCGGGATCCCCTATACCGGCTCGGGCGTGCTCGCCTCGGCGCTCGCGATGGACAAGGCGATGTCGAAGCGAATTTTCCGCGTCGAGGGAATCCCGACCCCGGAATGGGTCGAGCTATGGGCGCCCGAGGATCCGTCCGCGAAGTGGAACCCGGAGATCTCCAAGGAGGACCTGAAGCGGCTCGGCGGATTTCCGGTGATCGTCAAGCCGAACGAGGAAGGCTCGAGCGTCGGGATCACGGTGGCCAAGAGCGCCTCGGAGCTTCTCCCGGCGATCCAGGAGGCGCGGCGCTACGGCCGGCTGGTCCTGATCGAATCGTTCATCGAAGGGCGTGAGCTCACGGTCGGCTTGATCGAGGATCGGGCGTTCCCGGTGGTCGAGATCATTCCCGAAGCGGGCTGGTACGACTATGCGCACAAGTACACTGCGGGCGCGAGCCGCTACGAGGTGCCCGCCTCGATCCCGCCCGAGATGAGCGAGCGGCTTCTCGCGCTCAGCATCAAGGCGTGCCGCGCACTCCGCTGCCGCGGCGTGGCCCGTGTCGATTTCCGCCTCGGGGAGGACGGGGTGCCGCAGTGCCTCGAGGTGAATACCGTCCCCGGCCTCACCGAGCTGAGCCTGGTCCCCAAGGCCGCCGCAGCCGCGGGCTTGAGCTACACGGACCTGATCCGCGCCGTCGTCGACGCCGCCCCGGTCCGGGTCGGCCGCTGAGGTCATGAACCCGCTCCTCACGACCCAGGAACAGGCCTTCAGCATCGCCACGCTCGCGGTCCGGCTCGGCCTGGTCGCGCTGGCGACCTTCGTATCCGTGCGCATCACCTATCTGCTCATCGGGAGAATCGAGCACGCCATCCGCGACGAGGCGCGAGGCGCCGAGGCGGCGCGCGAGAAGCGCGCCAAGACGATCGGCAGCGTTCTCCGCAGCGTCTCCCGCGGCCTCATCATCCTGATCGGCGTCCTCATGGCGGTGCACGAGCTGGGGCTCGACATCACCCCGGCTCTCGCCGCGGCCGGCGGGTTCGGAGTCGCGGCCGGGCTGGGCGCCCAATCCCTCATCAAGGATTGGATCGCGGGATTCTTCTTCATCCAAGACAACCAATTCGCGGTCGGGGACGTCATCCGCGTCGCCGGGGTCTCCGGCACCGTCGAGATGCTCACCCTGCGGCACACCGAGCTTCGCGACTCGGAGGGATTCATCCATTTCATCCCCAACGGCGACATCAAGGTGGTGACGAACCTCACGAAGAGCTGGTCGACGCCGCTCGTGCGGATTCCGATCAGCCTCGTCGAGGATCCCGACCGGGTCATCGCCGTCATCGAAGCGATGCTGGCCAATTTCCGGGAGAGTCCGCGCATGAAGGGCCACCTCCTGGAAGGCCCGCGGATTCTCGGGATCGACGACGTGAGCACGGGCCAGTTCTCGTTGCTTCTCCAGGCGAAGACGGTGCCCGAGCAGCGGCTCTTCGTGGCGCGCGCGCTCCGGCTCGCGATTCTCGAGCGCCTCCGCGCCGAGGGGATCTCGCTCCACACCGCCGCGGGCACCGAGGGCACTCCACCCGCCCCACCGGCTCCGGCCCCTGAGGACGAGGGGCGATGAGCCTCCGCGCGTACGACATGGGGCGCCGCGCCAAGGTTCCGTTCGAGCCGGTCCGGCCCGGCCACGCCGGGATGTACGTCTGCGGGATGACCGTACAGGACAAGCCGCACGTCGGGCACATGCGCTACGCCGTTTCGGGCGACGCGATGCGCCGCGTGCTCGAATGGAAGGGCTACCAGGTCACCTACGTCACGAACTTCACCGACATCGACGATCGGATCATCGCGCGGGGGAGCGAGGAGGGAATCCCCTTCCAGCAGGTCTCGCAGCGGAACATCGACGCGTTCCTCCGTTATTCCAAGCTTCTCAACATCAAGCCCGCGACCCACTATCCGCGCGCGACCGAGCATGTGCCGGAAATCCTCGAGCTGATCCAGCTCTTGATCCAGAAGGGCTACGCCTACGCGTCCGGTGGGGACGTTTACTTCGAGGTCCGCAAGTACCCGCGCTACGGCGAGCTCTCGGGGCAGAACGTCGACGAGATGCGGACAGGCGTGCGCATCGAGGTGGGGGAATCGAAGCGCGACCCGCTCGACTTCACCCTGTGGAAGGGCGCGAAGCCGGGCGAGCCATCCTGGCCGAGTCCCTGGGGACCGGGGAGGCCGGGGTGGCACATCGAGTGCTCGGCGATGGCGATGAAGTATCTGGGCGAGACCTTCGATTTCCACGGCGGCGGGCAGGATCTGCTCTTCCCGCATCACGAGAACGAGAAGGCGCAGTCGGAGGCCGCGACCGGAAAGACATTTGCGCGGCACTGGGTGGAGAACGGGCTCGTGAATCTCGAAGGGGAGAAGATGTCGAAGTCTACGAAGCACTTCTTCTCGATCGAGGACGTGGCGGCGCGCGTCGAGCCGGAGGTGATCCGCTTCTACCTCCAGTCGACCCACTATCGAAGCCCGATCGAGTGGAACGAAACGCGCCTCAAGGAGGCCGGGGTCGCGTACGCCCGGCTCCGGGAGGCTCTGGCCAAGGCCGGCGTGGGAGAGACGGAACCGGCGGGCGCAGGGGCGGCAGGCTCGGGCCCCGGCGCGCCGAAGGCAAATCGCGGCGCGTCATCCCTCGCCTCCGAGATCGCCGAGTTGGCGAGTCAGTTCGACGAGGCGGTCGAGGACGACTTCAACACCGCGAAAGCGCAGGGGCATCTTTTCGAGATGGCAAAGGCGATCAATCGGATCGCCGACTCGGCCGATGCTCCGGCCGCGGAGCGCGCCGCGCTTCCCGCGGCAGGGCAAACGCTCCGGCAGCTCGGCCTAGTAGTCGGGCTATTCTGGGGCGACGCCTCCCCCGAAGAGGAGGTCCCGGAAGAGGTGCAAACCCTTGTGCGAGCACGAGATGAGTCTAGGATGCAGAAGAAGTGGAAACGAGCCGATGAACTGAGGGACGAAATATTGGCGCTGGGCTACGTCCTCGAAGACTCGAAGGGGGGGACGCGCGCGCGGCGTAAAGCCTAAACAGTGATGGAGTTTCATACCTCCGGCCCATGTCCTTCTTTCAAGGTGCACGCTCGCTCAAGGCCGAGCTCCAAATACTCTTCCTCGCTGTAGGAAGCGCGTTTCTTGTTCTCGCCACCATCCTCCTATTCCAAAACGGGCAAGCCGCGCTCCGCCGCCAGATCCTGAGCACGGCCACGACCGCCGCCGAAACCGCCGCGTCGCTCATCGCCGTCGAGGATCACGAGCTGATCCGCACGCCCGCGGACATGAACACGCCTGGATTCCGGACGATCGTCACCAACCTCGGGGCGCTCCGCCGCGCGAGCCCCTCGATCTACCACCTCTTCACGCTCGCGCCGATGGGCCAGCTCGGCTCGTGGGGCGTCGTCGTCGACATGGGCGGCTCCGCTCCGGTCACCGATGAGGTCGAGCTCCGGCGCGGCCGCATCCCGATCGGTTCTCCGCCTCCATCGAGCGTGCCGCCTCAACTGATCGGCCGCGGAATGTCCGGAACGAACGCCGAGATCCTCGACATCACCCGTCCGGACCGCGCGCGTGTCGTCGCGGTCTCGCCGATCCGCACCGTCGGCGGGAGGTCGGTCGGTCTGGTCGTCGTGGAGCTGAGCGCGGCCTCGCTCATCTCGGAAGCAAGGCTCCTCTGGTACGTGTCGGTCGGCATCTTCCTCCTCGGGCTCGTGGCGAGCGTTTTGGCGAGCACGTTCGTCTCCCGCTGGGTGACGCGACCGATCGAGGATCTGCTCCGCGCGGTCCAGGGGATCGCGAAGGGAAACCTGAGTACCCGCGTCGCGAGCGACCGGCGGAAGAACGAGATCGGCTCGCTCGCCGCGGCCTTCAACCACATGGCCCAGAGCCTCGAAATGTCCCAGGCCAAGAACGACGCCCAGCGGGCCCGTCTTCACGAGCTGCACCGGCTCGGCTCGGACGCGGCCTCGACGCTGGACCTGAGGCGAATGCTCGAGATCTCGGCCACCGGCCTCCGCGTCATCTGCGGCGGCACCGAGGCGATCGTAGGCTCCGGAGACCGGCGGAACGAGTCGATCCAGCTCTGGGCCCGGCTGGGCCCGGGGGAAGTCGACCTGTCTTCCTGGGAAACCCCGCTCGAGGCGATCTCGCGGGTCCTGGGAAGCGAGACGCGGCTCCTCACGCGCGCGGAATTCGCGATGGCCGGGCTCGGCTTCCTCGAATCGCGCCCCGGTGAATACGCTCTCACCTCACCCCTGCGCGTGAGCGATGAGACTCTCGGAGTCCTCATCGCGATGGGAGACCGCGGCGAATTCCACGACGACGCGGTCTCGCTTGCCTCGCTCTTCGCCGCCCAGGTGTCCGCCGCGGTGAGCAACGCGCGCCATTTCGAGCAGGTCAAGGCGCTGGACCGGTCGAAGAGCGAATTCCTCTCGATCGCCTCGCACGAAGTCCGGACGCCCCTGACGGTCATGAAGAGCTCGCTCGAGCTACTCGTGGGCAGCTCGCAATTCACCTACACGAGCGATCAGCGCCAGCTCATCGCGTTCTGCCAGGAGTCGGTCGAGCGGCTCATCGGTCTCGTCAAGGACATCCTCGACGTGTCGCGAATCGAGGCGGGCGTTCTGTCGATGCAGATCGCGGCTGTTTCCCTCAACGAGCTGATCGAGAAGTGCCTCTTCTGGGTGCCCCAGCTCCCCGGCGGTCAGGGGATCCAGGTGGAGGCCCGTCTCCCCAGGGTGCCGGCGATTGTCGCCGCGGACCCGAATCGAATCGCGCAGGTGCTCGACAACCTGATCTCGAACGCCCTCAAGTTCTCGAAGCCGGACGGAAAGATATCGATCGAGGTCCACGAGCACGAGCGCGAGTACGAGGTGATCGTCGGCGACCAGGGCAAGGGGATCGGGCCGGACGATCTCGATCGGATCTTCGGCAAGTTCTTCCAGGTCGAGGAAGCCGCGACGCGGGAGCAGGGCGGCACCGGGCTCGGCCTCGCGATCTGCAAAGGCATCATCGAAGCGCATCGAGGAAAGATCTGGGCGGAAAGCGAGCTGGGAGTCGGCAGCCGCTTCCACTTCACGCTCGCCCGCGTGCTCGACACCCCGATCGGCGATCAGGGCGACGGGCACATCTCCGTCTCCTCACTACTTTCCGCGCTCCGCCCCGAGAGTCCCAGCTCCACACGCTCCTAACGTTTGACCCGGCGGCTTGGCACCCGTACACTGCGCCGCAGCGGATTGGGCGGCCGCCGCCTCGCGTGGATCTTCGCCCAGCAAGCTGGCGTAGCTCAATGGT
>VBOZ01000021.1:16320-16886 GCA_005893305.1 Candidatus Eisenbacteria bacterium
CAGGCCAACATCCACCGAGACGAGTGCCGGAGGGGTTCCCGAGCGGTCAAAGGGAGCAGACTGTAAATCTGCCGGCTTAGCCTTCGAAGGTTCGAATCCTTCCCCCTCCAATTCTCTAAAGAGGTATCCTTCCCTGGTGGGGGCGTGGCGCCCCCGACGAATCGAGATAAGTCTTTTTTTGGGGCGGGAATAGCTCAGTGGCTAGAGCGTCAGCCTTCCAAGCTGAGGGTCGCGGGTTCGAATCCCGTTTCCCGCTCCAGTATTTCCTCACCTAGGCCAGGTTTTCCACATTCATCAACACAGCTAAACGGCGGCAGCGAAATTACCTAACTAGATTTCCACCGCCCGGGCGCCCCGATCCCACCTCCGAGGAACCGCCCAGCCTGCATCCCCGGCGATTTCGTGCATCGAAAAGAGTGCTGTTGGAAAACCACCAAGGGACGCAAATTTCCTGTTGACTGGTGTTTCAGCCCGCCGTAGCCTGTGTGATTCGCACTACCGACGACCTTCTTTTATGGGGAAGGAAGGCCGCTCGGTATTTTTTGCCTTGAATTGAAACGTTGGCG
>VBOZ01000022.1 GCA_005893305.1 Candidatus Eisenbacteria bacterium
GCCTCCTGTTCACGTCGCTGCCCTGATGAGTGACGACGAGCAGGCGATTCGCGAGCTTGTCGCGACGTGGCATCGCGCCACCGCGGCCGGCGATCTGCAGCGGATCCTCAGCCTGATGACCGAGGACGCCGTCTTCCTGACGCCTGGGCGGCCGCCGATGCGCGGCAAGGATGCATTCGCGGCGGGCTTTCGGACCTTGATTCAAACCCATCGAATCGAATCCACGGGCACCATCAAGGAGATCCACATCGCCGGGGACTGGGCCCACTTCTGGGCCCAGCTATCGGTGACCACGACCCCGCTGAACGGGCCGCCGACGCGCCGCTCGGGGCCCACGCTCACGATCGTGCGGAAGCAGGCGGACGGCGTCTGGGTCCTTGCCCGCGACGCCAACATGCTGACTGTCGAGACCCCCGCGTAGACCCCAGCGGATTCCGACGCGTGGTAGCATGCGGGGATGCGCCCCTGGATCCCATCTACCCAATGAGGAGTCGAGGATGAAACGGACGATCGCCTGGATTCCGCTTCTGCTCTTGGCCGGCGCGTGCGCGCACGTCGACTACGTCGGCAAGACCTACCCGCCCACCACCAAGGTGGAGGTCTTCTTCTCGGAAGAGGACGTGGTCGAGCCGTACGAGATCATGGGGCGGGTCGTCGCCACCGCGAACGACATTGTCAGCTCCGAGAAGATCCAGGACCAGATCATGGAGAAGGCGCAGAAGAAGGGGGCCGACGCCGTGGTGATCACGGGCCTCGAGCGCTATAAGAGCGGGGAGACGACGAACTACAGGGAGACGACGAGGGAAAAGAGGCGCGGGGTCACGACCACGTCGGGCGGCTCCACGACCCAATCGGAGCACGAGAAGTCGGTCACCGCGCTCTTCCTCAAATACAAGTAGGGTCGATCGCGCGTCAGTCCTTCCGGGCGTCGACGAGCGTCCAGCGGATCGTAGGGGCCGCGGCTGTGCCCTTTCCGCCTGGCTCGACGTCGTAGCGCAGGACCGCGTGGACGAGGTAGTGCCCGTCGTCCCCCGGCGCGTAGACGTACCCCCCAGGCAGGAACACCATCCCGTCCTTGTCGTAGAACGCCATTCTTCCCCCGAGAACTCCCTTGAAGGGAAGCAGCTCGCCTTGCCTCGAGAGGTCGGCTTGGAGCGCGGGGACCGGGTCCGACAAGCCGAGCTTCTTGAGCCGCGCCAGCTCGAGATCGTCCAGCAAAACCCGCTGGAACGGAGGCCGGACCGAGAGCCGCTCGACGCGGGCGGCGCGCCGCTCCGCCGATTGCCACCGGATCCCGAAATAGACCGCCGCGGCTAGACTCAAGACGAGCGCCGCTAGAAGCGCCCTGTTTCCACGCATCGAATCCTCCCTGGATTGGGTTGTCCGAGGCCCCTGCCCGGCAACTCCGGAGGCATCAAGGGCGCAGCACCAGGACGATCTCCGCGATCCAGACTCCGATCAGCGCCTCCCAGATGACCGCGACGGCCGCGTACGTTTTCCAGCCCGGTTTCGCCGGACCGGTAGGCCCCCCGGCAAGCCATTGGGCCGCGAAGAGCACGAAGAACGGCATGAGAGGGAAATGATACCGGCCGCCGCCGAAGAAGACGAAGTAAACGGCCAGGGAAGTGCCGAGGAACGCGAGGAAGTACGCCCGAGTGGGGCCGCGCGGCTGGGTGAAGAGGCCAAGGGTCCCCAGAAGCATGGCGAGGGCGTAGGGGCCGCTCACGGCCGCGTGAAGCCACAGCGGGAGCGAACGGTACTTCTCACGCAGAGGAGTCGAACGGTCGCCGGGAGATCGGTGGAATGCCCACACGATCATCCCGCCCTCGCTCCCGAAGACGTGCGCCAACTTTCCGAATCCGTTCCGAAGAAATCGCAGCGGGTCCTTCCCGATGTACCCGAGCGCACTCGAGATCTCGCCCGCATCGCGCTCGGCTTCAGCCGACTCCGGCGGAATCATGGAGGGAGGAATCTGCCCCGTGTATCCCCCGGTCGCGTTGGGGTTGTTTCCGATGAGGAGGTTTGCGCCGATGCTTGTCGCGGGCGTGGGATAACCGACGACGATCCAGTTCCGGACGAGCCATGGGGAGATCACGAGCAAGGCCCCCAGAGTGAGCAACGCGAAATGGGTCGGCCGGAGGCGATCGACGAGCGCCGCGAACGGAAGCGCGATGAGGAGCAGGAGCGCCATCGGCTTGAGGAGCACGAGGAGCCCGACCATAGCGCCAAGGAGAAGGCTTCCTCGTCGGTCGGCGAAGACGCCGCGCATCGCGAGCACCGCCCCCACGAGCAGAAGGGTCGTGAACACCGTTTCGGGCAGGAGGAGATCGGCATAGAGGATCGAGGGGGGATAGAGCGCCCAGGCTCCCGAAGCGCAGAGGCCGGCGCGTCCTCGACCTGCGAGGAGCCAAAGCATGAGGGCCGAAATGCCGCCCAGAGCGGCCTGGGCCAGGTGAACCGCCCATGGGCGGCGCCCGCCGATGGCGTAAACCCCAGCGACCAAACCAGGATAGCCGACGGGCCGGTAGGCCGTCGGCCGGCCGTCGTCGCTGTAGGTCCCGGTGGCGGCGAGCGTCGATCCGAGCCGGTCGTAGTCGACCTCGTCCGAGAAGAGGGGCCGCTCGTGTACGGACACGAATACGATCCGAACCAGGAAGGCGAGCGCCGCGATCATGATAGCGGCGCGGGAGATCGGGTTCAGGGACGCCGTGCGATTCATGGAATCTCCGAGCGCATAGCGGAATCTTAGGACGGAGGTATAGAAATCAGCCGCGCCTTGTGGTAAAGTACCACTAGTTGCCGCAGCAAACGTGACCGCGGCGAAAGCACCCTTCAAACTAGTTCCGAGAGACTAGAAAGGGGCGTACGGTGAAGGACACCCCTTTCCGGTTCCGGAAGGGGATTTTTTATGCCCGCCGGTGAATCCGTGGAACAGGTCCGCGAAAAGGCCGAGATCATCGACGGCGAGGGATTGCGTCGTGCGATCAGCCGGATCGCGCACGAGATCATCGAGAAGAACGGCGGCGCGAAGGACCTCGTCCTCGTCGGAATCCGGCGGCGGGGCGTCCCGCTGGCCCACCGGATCGCCGCCAGGATCCGCGAGTTCGAGAACGTCGAGATTCCGGTCGGCGCGCTCGACATCACGCTCTACCGCGACGACCTCCAGACGATCGCGCATCAGCCGGTGGTCGGCCCGACCGACGTTCCCGTCGACATCGACGAGAAGGTGGTCGTCCTGGTCGACGACGTGCTCTTCACCGGAAGGACGGTGCGGGCCGCGTTGGACGAGCTGATCGATCTCGGCCGTCCCCGCGCGATCCATCTGGCCGTCATCGTCGATCGCGGACACCGCGAGATCCCCATCCGCGCGGATTACGTCGGGAAGAACGTACCCACCTCGCGCCGCGAGGTCATCATGGTGAAGGTCCAGGAGATCGACGGTCACGACGGCGTGTCGATCGGGGAGATGCTGTCATGACGGGCCATCGAAAGGATCTGCTCGGCCTCGAGGAATTGAGCGCGGAAGAGATCGTCTCGATTCTCGACACCGCCCGCACCTTCCGGGAAGTGCTCGACCGGCCGATTCCCAAGGTGCCCTCGCTCCGCGGGATGACCGCCGCCAACCTCTTCTTCGAGCCGAGCACGCGCACGCGCCTCTCGTTCGAGCTGGCCGAGAAGCGCCTGAGCGCCGACACGGTGAGCTTCCAGACGAGCGGCTCGAGCGTCTCCAAAGGGGAGACCCTCCGCGACACGGCACGGAACATCGAGGCGATGGGGATTCACCTGGTGGTGATCCGTCACCAGTCTTCCGGGGCGCCGCACTACCTGGCCCGGCATCTCGAGGCGGGCGTGATCAACGCGGGCGACGGCACGCACGAGCATCCCACGCAGGGGCTTCTCGACATTTTCACGATGCGCGAAAGGCGCGGGCGGATCGCGGGGCTCCAGGTCGCGATCGTGGGCGACGTCATGCACAGCCGCGTCGCGCGCTCCAACATCTGGGGGCTGACGAAGCTCGGTGCCCAGGTCACGATCGCGGGCCCGCCGACGATGATGCCGGCGGAAGTGGAGCGGTTCGGGGTTCGCGTCGCGAAGAGCGTCGAGGAGGCGATCGAGGGGGCCGACGTGGTCAACATTCTCCGCATCCAGCTCGAGCGCCAGCGTGGAAGCCTCTACCCCTCGCTCCGCGAATACGCGCGGGTCTACGGCGTGACGAGCGAGCGGCTGCGCCGCGCCAAGCCCGACGTCACCGTGATGCATCCCGGCCCGATGAACCGGGGCGTCGAGATCGCCCAGGACGTCGCCGACGGGAAGCACTCGGTCATTCTGGAACAGGTCACGAACGGCGTGGCGGTCCGGATGGCCGTCCTCTATCTCCTCGCGGGGCGCGATGCGTCCGCGGAAGCCATCTCCGAATCCCCCACCGTGGAGGCCAAGAAGAGTCATGACGAGCCCTCTCTGTCTCCGCGGCGGTAGAGTTCTCGACCCGTCACGCGGGATCGACCGATCGCAGGATCTTTGGATCGACCAGGGTCGGATCGCGGGATGGGGCGAGGACGCGCCCCCGGCCCTCCGCTCCCGGCCCGACGCCGAGATCGTGGACGTCCGCGGCGCGATCGTCTGCCCGGGACTGGTCGACATCCACGTCCACCTGCGCGAGCCCGGCCAGGAGGAGAAGGAGACGATCGAGACGGGGACGCGCGCGGCCGTCCGCGGCGGATTCACCGCGGTCGCCTGCATGCCGAACACCGATCCTCCGCTGGACGAGCGGCCCAGGGTCGAGTACGTCGTCCGCCGTGCCCGGGAGGTCGGCCTCGCGCGGGTCTTCCCGATCGCAGCGGTCACGCGGGGCCAGCAGGGCGAGCAGCTCACCGAGATCCAGGATCTGGTCGAGGCGGGCGCCGTCGCGATCTCCGACGACGGGAAGCCGGTTCGAAACGCCGAGATCATGCGCCGCGCGCTCGAGCTGACGCGGGAGCTAAAGATCCCGGTGATCCAGCACGCCGAGGACCCCGATCTCAAGGGCGCCGGCGTCATGCACGAGGGCTGGGTCTCCACCCGGATCGGCCTCAAGGGGATCCCCGACGCCGCGGAATCGGTGATGGTAGCGCGCGACGCGCTTCTCGCGGAGCTGACGGGAGGCCGGGTGCACGTCGCGCACGTGAGCGCGGCCCGCTCGGTGGAGATCATCCGCCGCGCGAAGGCCCGCGGCATCCGCATGACGGCCGAGACCGCGCCGCATTACCTCGTCCTGACCGACGAGGCGGCGGCGGAATACGACACCCGCGCCAAGATGAACCCGCCGCTCCGCTCGGAGCGGGATCGAGACGCCCTGATCGAGGGAGTCGTCGACGGCACGATCGATTGCCTCGCCACGGACCACGCGCCGCACACCGAGATCGACAAGGACGGAGACTTCGACTCGGCGCCGTTCGGGATCGTCGGCCTGGAGACCGCGCTGGGCGTCTACCTCCGCGCCCTGGTCGAGCCGGGGCACCTGACGCTGCCCGAGCTGATCGCGCGGCTGACCGTCAAGCCCTACGAGGTGCTGGGGAGAGACGGCGGGACGCTCGCTCCAGGGTCGGACGCGGACGTCACGGTCTTCGATCCGTCGCGCCGGTGGACCGTCCGCGCGTCGGAATTCGCGTCGAAAGGGCGGAACACGCCGTTCGACGGCTGGGACCTTCCGGGGCGGATTCTTTTCACGATCGTAGGCGGGCGAATTTGTTACCGGGCAGAGACTTCGGAGGTGACCGTTCGATAGCGGACCCGCCCCGCGCGTGCTACGATACTCTGCTCATGCGACCGTTCCACGCGGGGCCGTCGGGCCTCCGAATCCTCGGACTGATCCTCCTCGTTGCCGCATCCGGATGCGCCTACTACAACACGTTCTATCTCGCGAGGAAGTATTACCGTGAGGGGGCCCGGGCCCAGGAGCGGAGCCTGACCGACGAGCCGTCGCCCGAGGCCGCGACGAAGTACGATCTCGTGATCCGGCAGTGCACCAAGCTGCTCACCGACTATCCCAAGAGCAAATGGGTGGACGATGCCAGCTACATGTTGGGCGCGGCGTTATACGGAAAGCGGGACTACGTTGCCGCGATCAAGCGACTCGAGGAGTTTCCGACCAAGTTCCCGAACAGCCCCTACGTGGCGGACGCGCGGTTCATGGAGGGCCTCTCGCACTACCGGCGGAAGGAATACGCCGATGCCGACTCGATCTTCCGCGACGTGGACACCAGGTTCCCCAAGTTCCCCCGGCGGTGGGAGCTCTACTACTTCGCGGGTGAGACGCAGAGCCAGCTCAAGTATTACCCCGCGGCCGAGTACTGGTACGATCGCGCCCTGGGTGCCGCCAAGGAGCGCCATGAGCGCTCCGACGCCTTCCGGCGTCTCGGCGACTCCTACCTCAGCGCGTCCCGCCCCGACACGGCCGCGGTCCTCTACGCGCGGTGTCTCAAGGTGGAAGACCGGGGGAAGCAGCGGCTTGATGTCGCGCTTGCCCGCGGCGACGCGCTGCGGGAGACGCACCGCTACCAGGACGCCCTCGACTTTCTCCAAGAGTGGAAGATCTATGCGATCGCGGAGAACCGCGAGGGGGAGCTTGGTCTCAGGATCAACGAGTGCCTGGCGCTCCTGGGGCGCGCGAACGAGGCGATCGGAGGCTATCGGAATCTGGTCGAGAAGTTTCCGAGAACGGCTGTCGCGTACGAGGCCCAGTTCCGCATCGGGTATCTCTACGAGTCGGCGTTCCAGGACTTCGACCACGCGGGGCAGGAGTACGACAAGTTGAGGAACCAACCCCAGTCGGAATTCTCCTCGCAGGCCCTGCGGCGCTCGCAGAACCTCTCGACGCTGCGGCAGTACCGGGCCGCGATGGCGTCGGATACGACCCAGGCACGCGCCAGCGCGGCGTTTCTGATGGCGGAGCTTTACTATTTCCAGCTCGAGAAAGCCGATTCGGCGATCATGCATTACCGCCAAGTCGAATGGGAATTCCCGCGGAGCGTCTACGCGGCGAAATCCGCGTATGCGCGCCTCTGGATCACGGCCCACGACCGCGGTGACACGGCCGCGGCGATGGCGTTGACCGACTCGATCGCCGCCAGGTATCACGGCACCCGATACGCCGAGTCGGCGCTCTATCTCTGGAAGCAGTGGAGCGGACGCGTGGACGAGAGGACCGAGCTCTTCGATTCGCTGCTCGCGAACCCCGATACGAGTCGCGCCGGCTCATTCGAGCCGGAGGTGGTCTTCCACCCTCCGCCGTCCGCCGCCGACTCGATGGTGGTGGACCCGCGACAGGGGGTCACGGAGACCCACGCGGACAGCGTCAAGGCCGACTCGCTCCGCGAGAGCGCCAGGAAGATCCGAGAGCGGTTCATGAAGGACAAGTGACGGGACCGGCCCCGGTGAACCTCGTCCCCTGCACGGTCATCTCCAATCGCGAGGTGTCGCGCGGAAATTTCCTCATCTCGCTCAAGGTGCCGCGCGGCTTCGGGAAGCCGCAGCCCGGCCAGTTCGTCCATCTTCGGGTGGGGGACGAGAGCGAGCCGCTCCTGCGCCGGCCGTACAGCCTGGAAGGGTACGTCGAGCGGGGCGGCGTCCGCGCGGTGCGGATCTATTACTCGGTGGTCGGCCGCGGCTCGAAGGTCCTCGCCTCGCACGCCTCGGGAAAAGAGCTCGATTTGATCGGCCCTGTAGGGGTCGGCTTCGCGCCGCGTCCTCGCCGGACGCCGATCCTCGTCGCCGGCGGCCGCGGGGTCGCGCCGCTCCTCTTTCTGAGCCGGCGGCTGCGGGAGAAGAAGCGTGATTTCGTGTTCCTCTTCGGCGCCCGTTCGCGTGGGGAGCTGTACGGCGCGCGCGAGATCCGCGGCGGAAGGGTCCATCTGGCGACCGACGACGGATCGGTGGGATACGAGGGGAGCGCGCTGGACCTGCTCGAGCGGGAGTGGACCAAAGGGGGGCACACGCCCCTCACCGCGGAGGTCTTCACCTGCGGCCCTCACGGGCTCCTTCACGAAATCTCTGATTTCGCGCGGACGCGCGGGATCCGGTGCGAGGCTTCGCTCGAGGGCCCCATGGCCTGCGCGATGGGCGCCTGTCGCGGCTGCCCCGTTCCGCTCCTGCCCGGCGCCGACTCGGGCCGCTATCCCGCGATGTGTCTCGAGGGGCCGGTCATGGACGCCACGATCGTCGATTGGGAGCGCCTGCCGTGAAGCCGTCCCTGGCGGTCCGGATCGGCTCGCTCACGCTCCGCAACCCGGTGCTCGTCGCTTCGGGCATCATCGGATACGGCCGCGAGTACGAGCGGCTCGTCCCCCTTGAGAAGATCGGCGGGATCGTCACGAAGACCGTGACCCTCCGCGCGCGGGCCGGCAACCCGCCTCCGCGCGTCTATGAGACCGCGTCGGGCATGCTCAACTCGATCGGGATCGAGAACCCCGGTCTCGACGGGTTCCTCGAATCGAAGGTGCCGATCCTCCGCGACCTCCCGTGCGCCGCGATCGTCTCCGTCGAAGGAGAGGACGTCGGCGAGTTCTGCGAGCTGGTCCGGGGCGTGGACGGGTGCGGCGTCGCGCACGCGATCGAGGTCAACATCTCCTGCCCCAATGTGGGTCCGCACGGACTCCGTTACTCGACCGACGCGGGGATGGCGCGCGAGGTGATGGGGGCGATCCGACCCCTCACGCGGCTTCCCCTCATCGCCAAGCTGACCCCGAACGTCACGCGCATCGCCGAGATCGCGGAAGCGTGCGAGGAGTGCGGCGCCGACGCGATTTCCCTGGTCAACACCTTCATCGGGATGGCGGTCGACACGCGGACCCGGAAGCCGATCTTGGGCACCGTGCTCGGCGGCCTCTCGGGGCCGGCGATCAAGCCGCTCGCGCTCGCCAAGACCTGGGAAGTGGTTCAGGCGGTCGACATCCCGGTGGTCGGCATGGGCGGGATCACCCGCCCAGCGGACGCGATCGAGTTCCTTCTCCTGGGGGCCGTCGCGATCCAGGTGGGGACCGCGCTCTTCTCGGATCCGGGCCTCCCCCTCGCGTGCGTCGAGGAGATCGAGACCTACCTCGCGCGCATGAAGGCGTCTTCGATCGACGACTTGATCGGCGCGTTGGAAGTCCCCGAAGGGCGCGGGATCATCCGCGCGGGGCGCGCCGTCCGGCGGGAGCACGGAGGGCGGGCGTCATGACGCGTCCCACGCCGGGGCCGCGCGCAGGAGTGCAGTCGAAGTTGCGCGACAACCTGATCGTCGCGCTCGACACGCCCGACCTCGATGTAGCACTCCGCCACGTCGATCGTCTGGGCGACGCGATCCTCTGGTACAAGGTGGGCCTCCAGCTCTTCTGCGCCTCGGGCCGCCAGGCGGTTCTGGCGTTGGCCGAGCGAGGGAAGGAGATCTTCCTCGACCTGAAGCTCCACGACATCCCGGCGACCGTGGAGCGCGCGATTTTGGCGCTCGAAGGGTTGCCGGTCTCGCTCCTCACCGTCCACGCGTCGGGCGGGCCCAAGATGCTCTCCGCGGCGGCGGCGGCGGCGCGTTCTCTGAACGTCCCGCCCCGCGTGCTCGGCGTGACCATGCTGACAAGCCTCGACGGTACGGAGATCCCGGCGCTCTGGAACGAGCGGACCGGTCTCGAGGAAAAGGTACTGGGCCTGGCCCGGCTCGGCGCGAGGTCGGGGATCGCGGGGGTGGTCGCGTCGCCCCTCGAGCTCGCCGCGCTCAGGCGGGAGTTCCCGCGGCCCTTTCTGATCGTGACCCCCGGCGTGCGCGGCCCGGGAGAGGCGACGCACGACCAGAAGCGCACGCTCTCCCTCCCCGAGGCGCTCGCGGGCGGGGCCGATTACGTCGTCGTGGGCCGTCCGATTCTCGAGGCATCCGATGCGATGACGGTCATCGCGGGCTACGAGGCCGCGGTGATCGACCGATTCTCCACCGAAAGGAACGACCGATGAAGGTCTTGGTGACCGGGATCACCGGGTTTGCCGGCAGCCACCTGGTTGACTACCTGCTCACGCTCTCCAACATCGAGGTGATGGGCATTCAACGGTGGAGGAGCCGGACCGAGAACATCGAGCACTTCAAGGACCGCGTCCGCCTCGTCGAATGCGATCTGCGCGACGCCTCCTCGGTGCGCGACGTGATCGACCACCTTCGGCCCGACCGGATCTCCCACTTGGCCGCCCAGAGCTTCGTCCCGACGTCGTGGACCGCGCCGACCGAGTCGCTCGTCACGAACATTATCGGCCAGCTCAACATCTTCGAGGCCGTCAAGAAGCTCCAGATCATGCCGCGCATCCAGCTCGCCTGCTCGAGCGAGCAATACGGCATGGTCTACGAGAAGGAGCTGCCGATCCGAGAGACGAATCCGATGCGGCCGCTTTCCCCCTACGCCGTGAGCAAGGTCGGGCAGGACATGCTCGGCTACCAGTACTGGATGAGCTTCAAGATCCCGATCATCCGGACCCGCGGGTTCAACCACGAAGGACCCCGCCGCGGCCCCGTCTTCGTCTGCTCGGACTTCGCGAAGCAGATCGCCGACATCGAGAAGGGGCTCAAACCTCCCGTGATCCGCGTCGGCAATCTGGAGGCCCGGCGCGATTTCAGCGACGTCCGCGACGTGGTGCGCGCCTACTGGCTCTCGCTCGAGAAGGGCGAGCCGGGCGAGGCCTACAACATCTGCTCCGGGCGCGCGTGGACGATCCGGGAAATGCTGGACCTGCTGCTCGGAATGACGAAGGTGAAGGTCAAGATCGAGCAGGACGCCGCGCGCATGCGCCCGAGCGACGTGCCCGTCCTTTTGGGCGACGCGTCCAAATTCAAGAAGGCGACCGGCTGGGAGCCGACGATTCCGTTCGAGCAGACCCTCCGCGATCTGCTCGACTACTGGCGGGCGCGGTAGCCGTTGCGGATCCTCGTCACCGGCGTCGCCGGCTTTGTCGGCCGACACCTCCTCGGGCATGTCGTCACCGCGGGCGGCTGCGAGGTTCACGGGGTGGATCACGCGTCTCTGGACGCGATGGCGGAGGCCGGGGAGCTGCGATCGGGCCTGGCGTCGTACCGACCCCTCGACATCACGGACGCCGCAGCGATGGAGGCGTGGGTGCGCGAGGAGAAGCCCGACGCGATCGTGCACCTCGCGGCGCAGGCCTCGGGCGCGGAATCCCTGGAGCGCCCGGCCGCGACCTACCGGGTGAACGCGCTCGGCGCCCTGAATTTGTTGGAGGCGGCGCGGGTCGCGGCGTCGAAGGCGGCGATTCTCATCGTGGGCTCGGCCGACATCTACGGCTCGGGGCCCGCGGGAGCGCGGATCCGGGAGGACGCGCCGATCCGGCCGAGCAACCCATACGCGGTCAGCAAGGCGGCGCAGGACTCGCTGGGCGAGGTCTACGCGGCGACGTACGGCCTACGGGTGATCCGGACCCGCACCTTCACGCACACCGGTCCGGGGCAGCGGCCCCGGTTCGCCCTCGCGGGGTTCGCCGACCAGCTCGCCCGCATCGACGCGGGCTTGGCGCCGGCGGAGATCCTGGTGGGGAATCTGGACACCGTGCGGGAGTACGGGGACGTCCGGGACGTGGTGCGCGCCTACCGGCTTCTCCTCGAACGGGGGGAAGCGGGGGAGGCCTATAATGTCGGGACGGGGCGCGGCTTCGTCCTCCGCGAGCTTCTCGACCGGCTGATCGGGATCTCGCGCGTGAGCGCCCAAGTGAAGACCGACCCCGCCCGCCTGCGCGCGCGGGACGTGGACCATCTTGTGGGCGATCCCGCCAAGCTCGAGGCGCGGACGGGATGGACGCCCGCCTATTCGATCGACCAGACGCTCGCCGACCTCTTCCGCGACGCGCGCGAGCGCGTGCGGCGGGAGACGGGGCGCTAAAGGGGGATTCGTGCGGATCGTGATCGTGGGGACCGGGTACGTGGGCTTGGTCACCGGAGCGGGCTTCGCGGACTTCGGTAACGAGGTGCTCTGCGTCGATGTCGATCAAGCCAAGATCGAGATCTTGGAGCGGGGCGAGATCCCGTTCTACGAGCCGGGGCTGGGCGATCTGGTCGCGCGGAACGTGCGCGAGCGCCGCCTGCGGTTCGGCACGTCGCTGGAGGAGGCGACCCGCTGGGGCGAGGCGATCTTCATCTGCGTCGGCACGCCGCAGGCGAAGAGCGGCCGCGCCGACCTCCGCTACGTGTTCGCGGCCGCGAAGACGATCGCGAAGGCGCTCCCGAGCTACCGCCTCATCGTGCAGAAGAGCACCGTCCCGGTCGGAACCGCCGACAAGGTCCGGGAGATCATCCGCCGCAATGCGCGCCGTGGCGCCCGGTGCGACGTCGCGTCGAATCCCGAGTTTCTCCGCGAGGGAACCGCGGTCGAGAATTTCATGCGCCCCGACCGGGTCGTGATCGGAGCGGATTCGCCCCGCGCGCGTGACGTGCTGCGCGAGATCTACTCGCCCCTCTACCTGATCGAGACCCCGATGGTCGTGACGGGCGTCCGCTCGGCGGAGCTGATCAAGTACGCGGCGAATTCGTTCCTGGCCGCGAAGATCTCGTTCATCAACGAGATGGCCAATCTCTCCGAAGCGGTGGGCGCGGACGTGCACGACGTGGCCAAGGGGATCGGGCTCGACCGGCGGATCGGGCCGAAGTTTCTCCATCCCGGTCCGGGCTTCGGCGGCTCCTGCCTTCCCAAGGACACCCGCGCGCTGCGCGATTTCGCGCGGAGGGCGGGCGTTCCCATGCGCATCACCAGCGCGGCGATCGAGACGAACGACGCGCAGCGGCGGCTCGCCACGAGGAAGGTGCTCGACTCGCTGCGAGGGCGCGGCCCGCACACCGTGGCGGTGCTGGGGCTCTCGTACAAGCCCGACACCGACGACGTGCGCGAGGCGCCGGCGCTCGACATCATCCGGGCGCTGCTCAAGCGCGGCGTCAAGGTCCGGGTCTTCGATCCGGTGGTTCGAGAAGGAGCGCCGGGCGTTCCCAAGGGCGTGGCGTTCACCGAGGATGCCTACGACGCTGCGAAGGGGGCCCACGCGCTGGTGCTGGTCACGGAGTGGAACGAGTTCCGCCGGCTCGACCTCGCCCGGGTGCGACGGGTGATGCGCCGGCGGGTGCTTGTGGATCTGCGAAACGTCTACGAGCCGGCGGCCGTCCGCCGGTTAGGGTTCGAGTACACCTGCGTGGGGAGACCGACATGAAGCTGATCCACGGCGTCACCGTGAAGCCGCTCAAGGTCATCGCCGACGAGCGTGGCTACCTGATGGAGATGATGCGCGTCGACGATCCCTTCTTCCAGAAGTTCGGCCAGACCTACGTGTCGGTCGCGTATCCGGGGGTCGTGAAGGGGTGGCATTACCACAAGAAGCAGACCGATCACTTCGTGATCGTGAAAGGGATGATGAAGGTCGTCCTCTACGACGGCCGGAACGATTCGCCGACGAAAGGCGAGCTCAACGAGTTCTTCATGGGGGAGCGGAACCCCATTCTCATCACGATCCCGCCCGGCGTGTGGCACGGCATGAAGGGAATCGGCACCGAGCCCGCCATGCTCGTGAACACGCCGACCGAGCCGTACAACTACAAAGAGCCGGACGAGTTCCGGGCCGACCCGCACAAGAACGACATCCCCTACGACTGGACGCGGAAGGATGGCTAAAGGCCTCGATCTCTCCAGCGCGCGACTCCTCGTCACGGGAGGCGCGGGCTTCATCGGGTCGAACTTCGTGCACCATCTGCGCCACCGGTTCCCGAAGTGCCGCGTCACGATCCTCGACAAGCTGACCTACGCAGGCAACCTGGCGAATCTCGATTCGCTCAAGGACGACCCGGGGTACCGCTTCTTGAAGGGGGACATCTGCGATCCCAAAGCCGCCGCCGAGGCGATGGAAGGCTGCGACGTCGTGGTCAACTTCGCCGCCGAAACCCACGTCGACCGCTCGATCGACAGTGCCGCCGACTTCGTCCTCACCGACACCTACGGCGTCTGGGTGCTTCTCGAGGAGGCACGTCGGGCCAAGGTGCGCCGTTTTGTCCAGATCTCGACCGACGAGGTCTACGGCGAGATCATGGACGGAATGGCCCGCGAGGAAGCCCCGCTCCTGGCGCGAAATCCCTACGCCGCGTCGAAAATCGGGGGGGACCGGCTCGCCTATTCGTATTTCGCGACGCACGGAACTCCGACCGTCGTGACCCGGTGCAGCAACAACTATGGCCCCTATCAGTATCCCGAGAAGCTGATTCCCCTGTTCGTCACGAACGCGCTCGAGGGAAAATCGCTCCCGGTCTACGGGAGCGGCCGGAACACGCGCGACTGGATCCACGTCGAGGATCACTGCCGCGCCGTCGTCGCGATCCTCGAGGCGCCGGACGTGGAGGGGCAGACCTTCAACATCGCGGGCGGGAATGAGCGCTCGGTGCTCGACATCGCGGGGCTGATCCTGGCCCAGCTGAAGAAGCCCGCCTCGCTGCTCGCCCACGTCACCGATCGCCCGGGCCACGATCGTCGCTACGCGATCGACGCCGAGAAGCTGGAGCGCATGACCGGCTTCCGCCCCACGGTCGAATTCGCCAAGGGGATCGCCGAGACGATCGAGTGGTACGTCTCGCACCGCCCCTGGTGGGAAGCGATCCGCTCCGGCGAGTTCCGTCACTACTACGAACGGATGTACGGGGCCCGCTAGGCCCGACCTGTGCGCCGGCTCGTTCGATCGACCGCCATCCTCGGCCTGGGATCGGCGGCCACGGTCGTCGCGGCGATCCTCCGATCCAAAATCCTCGCCGCCTGGCTCGGTCCCGAGGGGACCGGGGTCTTGGCGCAGCTCGCGGGCTTGACGGCGGTCCTCGTCCCGCTCGCCACGCTCGGGGCGGGAAACGGCGTCGTGACCATGATCGCCGAGGCGCGCGCGCGGGGCGACCTGGCGAAGGTGCGACGCATCACGCGGACCGCGACGACGCTGGCGTGGACCGTGGGGATCGGGCTCGCCGTCCTCGCGGCGCTCTCCTCGCCGTGGCTCGCCCGGGGGATCTACCGCGACGCCGGGTTCGTCTGGGCCATCCTCTTCTGCGCCGCGGCGGTGCCGCTTTCCGCGGTCGCCTCGCTCCGGATCACGATGCTCCAGGGGCACGAGGCCGTGCGCGAGATGGCGAAGCTGAACGGCCTGATCGCGGCGATTGGGATCGGGGCGATCATCCCCATGGCGCACTTCTTCGGCGTGAAGGGGGCCGTCGCGCAGATCGTCGTGGTGGCCGCGGCGCACGCCTGGCTGAGCGGGCGCTTCCTCCGGCCGCTCACCCCGCCGCGACCGCCGGATCTTACCGGCGAGGAGCCGCGGATCGACCGCTCCCTGCTCAGCACGATCGCCCGCTACGGAGGGAGCGCGCTCGTGGTAGGCCTCTCTTCGACCCTGACGCTCCTTGTGGTCCGGAGCATCCTCGTCGGGAAGCTCGGGCTCTCACAGAACGGGATCTACCAAGTCTGCGTCGGCGTCTCCGGCCTCACCATGCCTTTGATCTTGAACTCCATCACCGCGACCGTCTGGCCCGAGATCGCGGCCAAGCCGCGGGACGCGGACGCCGTCGGTCCGATGGCGGGCGGAATTCGCCTCGCGTTCCTGCTCGTGACGGGCGTGTCGGCCGCCCTCCTGGTCGGCGCGCCGATCTGGGTCCGGCTGTTTTATTCGGAGCGGTTCCTCCCGGCGCTCGATTTGCTGCCGTTCCAATTCCTCGGCGACTATTTCCGCGCGGCCGCGTGGATGTTCGGCGTCTGGCTCGTGCCGCGGCAAAGGCTCCGTCCATGGGTATTGTTCGACGTCGTGTACGGCGTGGTCCTGCTCGCGGTGTTCGCCGTTTTGGTGGGGCGCGTCGGAATCCAGAGCGTGGTCTTCGCGTACGTCGCGGCGCACGTGAGCCACGCGGTGCTTCACTACGCGCTCGCGCGTCGCGCGCTTGGGTTCCGCCTGGGCAAGCAGAACGCGCTGCTCCTGGGCGCATCGCTCGCCCTCCTGATCGGCCTTGCGATCCTTCGCCCCAGGGACATGACCGGCGTTGCCATCGGGGGAGCGGCGTCGCTCGCCTGGGCCGGCCTGGTGATCCAGCGCCGGGAGTGGATCGCGATCAAGGACATGGCGTTCCGGCTCTTGGGGCGGGCCCGGCCGGCCGCCTAGGCTCCAATCAGGAGCTTCCCGAGCCGCCCCTCCCGTGGCATCATCGTCGGCCTGAGCTCGACAAAGGCTGTTCTTCATGCGGCGACCGCTGCCTGGTTCGCCCTCCTGGGTGTCGCGGCGGTCGGGAGCTTCCCGTCCATCGCCCACGCGGCAGGGCCTGTTTCTGGCGTGACCGATTCCCCGACCCTTCAGAGGGGCGACGAGCGTCCGGAAAACGGCGGGACGATCTCCGAGCCCGAGTCTCCCATCGAAGGCCGCGTCGACCCCGATACGTATCGCGTCGGGCCGGGCGACGAGTTCAGTCTCCGGTATTCCGATCTGCTCGATCAGAAGATTCTCACGGTCGCTCCATCGGGAGAGCTTCTGCTGCCCGACGCGGGGCCCGTCGTCGTCGCCGGGCTATCACTTCGCGAAGCGCAATCGCGCGTTCGTGAAATCCTCCGACCCTACGTTCGCGGCAAAGGCTTCGCGCTCACCCTCCACAAGACCCGACGCTTCCGGGTTCCGGTGTTGGGGGACGTCGAGCACCCCGGAGTCGTGGTGCTCCAGGCACCCGTTCGAGCGTCGGAGGCGATCGAAGCGGCGGGGGGAGTGACGCCCTCGGGGGCGAGACGTGGAATCGAGGTGCGCCGCGGCGGGGACACCCTAAGCGTCGACCTCGTTCGCTACACGCGGGCCGGCGACGTCACGGTAAATCCCCTCGTGTTCGAGACCGACGTGGTCTACGTGCCCGCGGCCGGCCGCTTAGTCGAGATTCAGGGAGCGGTGCCCCACGGCGGGCGCCTCGATTTCGTCGAGGGAGATCGGTTGAGCACTCTTGTCGCGCTGGCCGGGGGTTTCTTGCCGGCGGCGTCGATCGACGACGCGTCGCTCGTACGATTCAAGCCGGACGGATCCCGCGAGCCGGTCCCGGTGCGGTTGGGCGCGGCCATCATGGCCCCGGGCGGGTCCGATGATCTCCCTCTCGTGGAGGGCGACAGGCTCTACGTGCCCGCGAAATCCCACTGGCGGGAGCCTTCCTTCGTGAGGGTCGAGGGGGAGGTCGCTCGCCCTGGGCCCTATCCGATCGAGGACGGCGTGGACCGGATCCAGAGCGTGCTCGAGCGCGCGGGCGGCTATACCGATTTCGCCGACCGGATGGCGGTGAGGGTGGAGCGCTCCCAGGAGCACGAGGAGCCCGACTCGGCCTTTCTTAGCCTGGCGAGGGAGAGGGACCAGATCCTGAACGCGACGGAGCGATCCTATGTCATCATGAAGACCAGAGAGCGGCGCGCCCTCTCGGCGCCGGTGGGTGCGCTCCTCGAGGCGGGGGACAAGCGAGGCGACGTCGCGCTCCGCCGTGAG
>VBOZ01000023.1 GCA_005893305.1 Candidatus Eisenbacteria bacterium
CGGTCCGCGTGTCCAAGGACCTCCGGCCGGCCATCGTGGGTTCGCCCCGCTATTTCGAGTCGCACCCCAAGCCGGCATCGCCCGGTGACTTGCTGAGCCACCGCTGCATCAACTTTCGACACGGCTCGGCCGGCGTATACCGCTGGGAGTTCGACAAGGACAACCAGTCCCTCACCGTCGCAGTGAACGGACCGCTGATCGTCGATGACGTGGAGATAATGATCCGCGCGGGAATCGATGGCGTGGGTCTCGCCTTTACGGACGAGGAACGCGTGGCGTCGCACCTCGCGAGCGGGGCACTAGTGCGCGTGCTCGACGATTGGTGCCCACCGTTCCCCGGCTTCTTCCTCTACTACCCTAGTCGACGGCAGCAGTCCGCTGCACTTTCGGCGCTCATCGAAACGCTTCGCCTGCGAAGAGCATGACAAGGCGGCATTGTCCGACACCACGACTGCAACTCCACCGAATCAGGAAGTCTGTCGAATGCCTCGCACCTGTCGCTGCAGGGCGAAAACCTTTTCGTTCAAAACAGCAAGACGCCCCAGACCCCTGGGGCGCCTTGCGCTGCGTCATGTTCGACGAACGTCAGTTCGTCTTGGCGGCCTCAGGCGGTGCCGGCATGAACGAGTAGGGGCGCGCGTCGGCGAACAGCCAACGGCCACCTTTCTTCTCCATGATGACCGCCAAGTGGATCTTCATCTGCTGCATCGCGGAGCCGTCCGGACCCATGGCGCCGTCGACCGTCATCTCGCCGTCGCAGAAGGCCATGGTCGATCCCAGCGAGCGTGTGACCTTCATCTCGAGAACCTTCGCCGTGGAGGCCTTGAACACGCTCGACTGCTCGTCCGTGAAGAGCTTCTCGATGTCCGAGGTGCCATGAGCCATCCGGCCCATCGGATTGATCAGCGTCGCGTCGTTCGTCCAGTACGACGTCATTGCCTTCATGTCGTGCTGATTCCACGCATCGAAGAACCCCTGAGCGGACTTCATGACACCCTCGTCCGCATTCATGGTGTTCTTCTTCGCATCGGCGGCAAATGCGGACGTCGCGAACAGCAGGAACAGTGCGGCGCTAAGGATTCTCTTCACGCTTCCTCCTCGTTTGGGTTTCGACAACACGCAAGCAGGGACTCGATTGTCGGTGCACCATACCACGCCTGCGTGTCGAGCCGCGAAATAACGACCGGCGGCGGTTGAGGTGTTCGCTGGAGGTGTAACACCGGCGGAGGGGAGTTTCGGATGCGACCGCCTATCAACCGGAGCTGAGCATGGCGCGCGTGGCGGCGGTGATCGCTGCGTCTTCGGGATCGAGCGGATGGATCTGGGTCACTTAGGGACCTCGATCTTGGCAGCCCAGTCCGGCAGCTTCGTGAGCGTGCGGCCGAACTCGCGTTCCAGGCCGGCGATGTCGGCGCTGTAGCCGACGCGCTCGAACCATTCCAGCATCAGCGCCGTATCCTCGCTGAACTGCCGGACCTGTTCGATGGGCGTCTGCGCGAAAGCAATCGGCCGACCGAGCGCGTTCGTGAAGATCTCCGCCGCCGCCGGCATCGTTCGTACGTCACCGGCGAGATCGATCTCGCGGCGGTTCAAGGCGGCGGCATCGGTGAACGCACGCGCGCCGAACCAGCCGATGTCGTCCACCGCAATCATCTGTAGCTTCGTGCCTGGCCCGAGCGCCACGGCCAGCGTGGAGCCCTGGAGAC
Source organism: Candidatus Eisenbacteria bacterium (assembly GCA_005893305.1). Classification (NCBI taxonomy): domain Bacteria; phylum Candidatus Eiseniibacteriota; species Candidatus Eiseniibacteriota bacterium. Next base: position 1,707 of record VBOZ01000023.1, read on the forward strand.
TGTAGGGCGCCACAAGGTTCTCCATGAAGAACACCGGGCGCAGGATCACATGCGAGGGGAAGCGAAGACCGCGCACGGTTTCCTCGATCCGCCACTTGTTGTCGAAGTGCGGGATCCCCGTCCGCTTGTGCGCCGAGCCCACGGATGAGTAGACGAAGTGTTCGACGCCGGCCTCGCGCGCCAGCGTCGCAAGGCGCTTGCCCTGGGCCTCTTCCCGCTCGACGCCCGCTTCCCACGTGTTCTGCACGCCGAAGACGCCCCCGGCGCCGGACAACGCACGGCGCAGCGACGCCTCGTCATCGAGATCGCCCTGGACGACGTCGACGCCCTGGCGCTTCAGCGCCGCCGCCTGCTCGCTGTCTGGCTTGCGCGTCAGGCCGCGCAGATGGAACCCGGCGCCGCGCAGCGCCTGCGCGACCGCACCGCCCTGATGGCCGGTCACTCCCGTGATGAGAATCGTTCGATCCTTCGTCATGGCTGAACCCTCCTCCATTCGTGATGTCATCTCACACGCGCGCCTCAAGCGAGCCGATCGTGGCTTCAACCATGGCCGTCACCCGCCTCCTTCGCACCGACACCGGCCGCAAATAGTCCCAGCTTCTTCAAGATGGCGCGAAGCTGCTGTTTCTCCGTCGGATTCAGAACACTCATGGCGGATTCGAGCTCCGCGGCGTGGCGACCGTAAGCCGTTTCGGCGATCCGCTTGCCGGCCGGTGTCAACTTCAACACCTTGACCCTTCGGTCTCCCGGCGCCGATGTCCGCCGTATGAGGCCCTTTTCCTCCAGTCGATCGACCGCCGCGGTCATCGAGCCGCTCGCGAGCAGTACCCTGCTCTGGATCTCGGTGATCGTCTGCGGACCTTTGTGCAAGAGTGCTTCGAGCGCCACGAAATCCGTGAGGCCCAACCCGGAGTCCTCGATGCTGCCCTCCGCGATCTTGCTCAGCGCGTGATGGCACCTCATCAGAACGATCCAGAGGCCAGGTGCGTCCACGCGGGAGCCGGCGCTCATGCGCGAGCCGACCTGGGCTGTGCCAGCGGCGATGCTGTCGCGATCGCGCGGTCGACCGAAAACGCGCCTGCCCCGCGGATGATGAGATAGGCCGTGATCGCCAGGACCAACAGGTGGTACTCGAAGCCCTCGCCCTTCTGCGTCCCGGCCCAATTCATGAAGAAACCATAGGAGTGATGCACCGTCGCGATGGCGACCAGCATGTTGACGGCGATGCCGAAGGCTGCGATCCGAGTCAGGAATCCCAGAATGAGTCCCAGGCCGCCGAAGAACTCGGCCGCGATGGCCAGGAACGCGAGCGGCGCGGGGATATGAAGGTAACCGGTGAACATTCCCATCGTTCCCGAGTAGCCGGGGCCGCCAAACCAACCCAGCAACTTCTGCGCGCCATGCGCGAAAAAGACGACTCCGAGCACCAAACGTAGAATGAGGGTCGCCGGATTGTCATCCGTAGCTATCAGCTTGCGGAACATCGTGTATCTCCTCCTGACTTAATGGCTTCTACCTACGGGCAGGCGCGGTCGACCCGCCCCGAACGTGCCGACATCTGTCTGAGATGCAATGCCCTTCCATAAGGATTCATTACATCGAGATATATTTACGCGTTCGGAACCCGGATTGTCCTCGTCGGCCGTCTTTTGAAAAGGTTCAGGCGCTTCGACTTACTCGAGCGGGCTCTGTTTGAGATGTAGGGTCTTGAAAGGCAGGTGCTCTACCGCCTGAGCTAACGGCCCGCTCAGCGCTGCTCGAGCCACGCACGGGCTTCGGCGATGGCGTCTTGGTATGAAAGAGAGCCGCCGGCTGCGTAAGCCGCGGCGAAGGCGCTCTCGCCCAGCTCGCTCCGCGCGCGTGCCATGAGGGGCGCGATGCGTTGTTCGTCCGCAGCGGACCGGCGCTCGCCCATCCGCTCCCTCAGCACCTCCGAGACTCCGAATAGGCGCGCCGCGAACGCGCCCTCGCCTAAAGTCGCGGCCAACTGCGCGACCGTGTTCAATACGCCCTGCCCCACCCAACTCGCACCGGTCTCCTCGGCGAGCGCGGCACTCTCTACGAGTCTTCCGCGCGCTGCCCCGAGATCACCCCGTTGAATCGCGACATCGGCAAGGTTCATGAGCAGGATGGCGACCCCCCAAGGATTCCCCACCTCCCGTTCGAGGGTCAGGGCTTCCTCAACGAGAGACCCGGCTGCCTCAAACGCCCCCTCGTCCATGAATATCGTGGCCAGGTTATTGAGCCCCCAACAAAGCAGGTGTTTGTCCCCAATCTGCCGGGAGATCGTGATGCTCTCCTCGTAAAACCCGCGCGCCTCAGCGGAGTATCCCTGCTCATGAGCCACAATCCCAAGCCGCCGAAGCGACGTCGCAGTGACGGCCGTGTCCCCAAGGGCACGCGAGATCGAGAGGCTCTCCTCCAATAGAGAATGAGCCTCTGCGTAGAGGCTCAGACGGCAGGCGAACCATCCCGCCCCGGATAGCACCACGGCTCGAACCCGCGTGGGCGACTCCGCCCCCTTTCGCCCCAGTGCCTCCCGCATCACCCGAAGCCCTAGCTCGTTGAGCCCGCGGCTATGCCAGAATGCTCGCGTTGCTGCCACGAGCTGAAGCCCCTTCTCCGCTCCCCCCTCCGCACGATCGCACCAAGTGTGCCCCGAAAGTACATTCTCGTGATCCCGCTCGAGACGAGCGACCCACTTGGTTTGCTCCGGCCCCATGATTTCAGAATCCGCCTCTACGGCCGATGCGAGAAAGAAGTCGAGATGCCGCGTGCGCGCCTCGCCCGCCTCGCCCGCCTCATTCAGCCTCTCCTGCGCGTACTGCCGCACTGTCTCGAGCATCCGGTACCGAGCCTCACCGCCTGCTTCCCGCTCCACCACCACCAGCGACTTGTCCACAAGATGCGTAAGGAGGTCCAGGACCTCGAACTCGTCCGCCCCGTCGCCGGCGACGGCCGTGGCGGCATCGAGCGCCCAGCCGCCCGCGAAGACCGCGAGCAGCCTAACGAGGCGCTGCTCCTCCGGAGCCAGATGGTCGTAGCTCCATTGGATCGTCGCCCGAAGCGTCTGGTGCCGAGGGAGTGCCGTCTTGCTCCCGCCCGTGAGAAGCCGGAATCGGTCGTCCAGTTTTGCGCGGATCTGATCCACCGAGAGCACCTTCACCCGCGCGGCTGCCAGCTCGATGGCGAGCGGGATGCCGTCGAGCCGCCGGCAGATCTCGGCCACCGCGGGAGCGGTCTTCTCCGTGAGCCGGAAGTCGGGTGCCACGAACCGCGCCCGATCAACGAAGAGCCGCGCCGCATCGGACGCTCCGACCGCACGAGGATCGCGCTCCAGGTCGGGGCCCGGCACCGAAAGCGAGAGCACGGGGTAGGGGCGCTCTCCCTTCACTCCCAAACCTTCACGGCTCGTCACCAGGAGCTTGAGGTCCGCCGCCGAAGTCAAGAGCCGCTCCGAAAGGGTCGCGCACGCCGCGAGCACGTGCTCGCAGTTGTCCAACACGACGAGGGTGCGCTTGTCGGTGAGATGCCGAGCCAGCGAATCCAGGATCGGCCTTCCGGGCTCCTCCCGGACCCCCAGAGCCGCCGCCACGGCGAGGGGCACGCGCTCTGGATCGGAAAGCGGCGCCAACTCAACGAACCATGTCCCATCCGGATGCTCCTCGAGCAGACTCTCCGCAAGCTTGAGCGCCAGACGCGTCTTGCCGCACCCTCCGACCCCCGCGAGGGTGAAAAGGCGGGTCTCTCCGAAAAGCGCCCGACATTCCGAAAGCTCCCTTTCCCGACCCACAAAGCTCGTTAGCTCCTTCGGGAGATTGTGCGGCGGCGCTCCGGCGGTCGCCGCAGCCTGCCGCGTCCCGCGCGCCTTCTCAATCTCGATCCGCGCGTCGCCTATGTCCCGAAGCCGCTGCTGGGGATCCTTCTCGAGACAACGAGCGAGGAGCTCACGGATCTGCCGGGGCGTGTCAGGGGGGAGAGCCGACCACGGGGGCTCCACCGTCAGCACCGCCACCATCGCGTCCGCCGCGGTCAAGCCTTGGAACGCGCGGCGTCCCGTCAGGCACTCGAGGAGCACGCATCCGAAAGCGAAGATGTCCGTGCGCCGATCCTGCTCCGCGCCTCGCACCTGCTCCGGACTCATGTACCCCGGCGTGCCCAGCACCAGTCCCGTCTCGGTGCGAAGCATGGTCGTGGCGGAGATCGTCGCTTCGCTCTCGGCTGAGAGCCCGGAATGCCGGGCGAGGCCAAAATCCAATACCTTCACCGTGCCGCGCGAGGTCAGCATCACATTCCCGGGCTTCAGGTCCCGGTGAATCACGCCGCGCTCGTGCGCCGCCTCCAGGGCCTCCGCGATCGCCCCACAGACTTTGAGCGCCTCTGGAATGCCCAACGCCCCGCGCTTCAGACGCTCAGCCAGCGTTTCTCCTTCGATCAGTTCCAAAATTAGAAACCGCTCCCCGGAAGGAAGCTCCTCGAGCCCGTAGATCGCATCGATGTTCGGATGATTGAGCGAGGCGAGAACCCTCGCCTCGCGGATGAAGCGATGGAGCCGGTCGGGATCGGAGGAGAACGCCACCGGAAGCGTCTTCACCGCCACCTCGCGCTGTAGCCGCGTATCCCGCGCGCGGTAGACCTCGCCCATCCCGCCGGCGCCGAGCGGCGCGACGATCTGGTAGGGCCCGAAGCGGGTCCCGGGGGAAAGGCCCATGGCAGGGCCTAGAATGCGACTTCCCGGTCCATCGCTCAAGGCAGAAGGCATGGTCCCATCTGCCGGGCGACCGCTCAGGCAGCCCACCCGTAAGTCCCGCAGGCGCGAGACCTACCTCACGCCCATTCGCACCAAAAGAGCTTCGTAGCGTGGGTCCTTCCAGAGGGGGGCGAAGTCCGCGAAGTAGGTCACGTAGGCCAAACGGAGTTCGCGCTGGGCGAGCGAGTCATCGAGATCGTGGAACGCTGCGTCAAGGTCGCCCAATTCAGCATGCCAGCGAGCGCGATCCGTTGGAATCAGACTGGCGACGGGAGCGGAAAGCTGCACCCGCAGGACTTCACTTCGCCCTCCCCGCGCATAGGCTTCGCGTAAAGCAGCGGTGGGCACCGCGACGCGCTGCGATACGACCTCAAGCCGTTCCCATAGGGTGAAGTACTGCTCGATGTCTCCCCGCTGCCAGCAGAGCCGAGCGGCCAACTCGAGCGCCAGCGGCAGGCTCGGCGTGAGCTCGAGCGCCTTGCGGTACTGGGCCATTGCCTCGTCGAGTTGGCCCTCCTTCCAGTGCCACTCCCCCATGATGGTCCAGATGCTGGCTGAGAGCGGATCGAGTTCAAGCGCCCGGCGAAGCTCCCGCAGCGCCGCGCTCGATCGACCGGTCATCATGAGCAGGTCCGCGTACCACTTGTGTGCCGTCGCGTCCTCCGGGCTCAGGGTGATCGCTCTGCGAAACTCGTTGTCGGCGTCTTCCCATTGGAGATCGACCATCAGCGCGTAGGCGAGCGTGGCATGCGCTGGACCGAACTCGGGCTTCAACTCTAGAGCTCGCAGTGCGGCTTCGCGCGCTTTCGGAAGCGTATCCCTGGTGGAAACGAGGCTGTAAAAAGGGAGCACGACGTACGAGTCGGCGAGTCCGGCCCACGCCTCGGCGAACGCGGGATCGAGCGCGATCGCATGCTCGAAGAACTTGATCGCCTTCCCTACGTCGGACTCGGTCCGCTTGTTCCAGAGGAAGCGCCCCTCTAGGTAGGCGTCGTATGCATCGCTGTTACGAGTGCCCCGGCTCGTCGCGAGGCCGGCCTGGCTGATCAGCAACTCGCCCGGGAGTGCGGTCACAACGGCGCGCGCCACCTCGTCCTGCACGGCGAAGATGTCGTCCAGTGTTCGCTCGAAGGTCTTCGACCACAGGTGGTAGCCATCCGCGACTTTCACGAGCTGAACGGAGATCCGCACGCGGTTCGCAGACTTGCGAACGCTCCCTTCGAGCACGGTGGCAACGTTGAGTGTGGTGCCCACTTCGGTGATCGTCGGGTTCTTGCCTTTGAAGTGGAACGAGGAAGTGCGCGCAGCGACGCGGAGCCCGCGGATCTTGGAGAGCATGTTCATGAGCTCCTCGGCAAGTCCGTCGGAAAAATACTCGTTCTCCTCGTCGCGGCTCATGTTCACGAACGGCAGAACGGCGATGGAGGTCACGGCCTGAGAGGGCGCCTGGTTCCCGATCTCGATCGTCTGCTTCATGCGCCGCAGCTCGTTGCAGACGTCGAGCGCGGACTGGAAGCGTTCCGGGGGGCCCTTCTCCAGACAGCGCCCCACAATCCGGCCGAAATCGCTCGGGAGATCGCCACGGACCGTGGTGAGCAGCTCTGGAGTGTCGCGAAGAATGGAGGAACTTACGTCGGCGAAGGTCGCACCGTTGAACGGCCGGCGCCCGGCAGCGAGCTCGTAGAGCATGACCCCAAGCGAAAAGATATCGCTGCGGGCGTCCGCGGCCTCGCCGCGGAGCTGCTCCGGAGCCATGTACTGCGCCGTGCCCACCACCTGTCCTTCGCTCGGGCGCGATGCCGTCCTCGTCAGCTCCTGCGTTGCCCCGAGGCTTGTGTCCGAGCCTGCAAGTTTCGCGAGACCGAAGTCGAGCACCTTCAACCGCCCCTCGCGCGTCAGCATCACGTTGGCGGGCTTGAGGTCGCGGTGCACCACGCCCTTCTCGTGCGCGGCGACAAGCGCGTCGGCCAGCGGGATCGCCAGATCGAGCACCTGGGAGAGCGGAAGCCCGCCGGGGGTGACCAGCGCGGTGAGGGCCCGACCTTCGACCAGCTCCATGGTGAGGAAGCGCGTGCCGGCAACCTCCTCGATGGAATGGAGAACCACGATGTTGGGGTGATTGAGGCTGGCCACGGTCCGCGCTTCGCGCTCAAAGCTGGCCAAGCGGCCGGGCGAGGACGCCATGTCCTCGGGCAGCACCTTGACCGCGATGTCGCGTCCAAGTCGCGTATCCCGCGCGCGATAGACCTCGCCCATGCCACCCGCACCGAGGGGTGACAGGATCTCGTAGGTGGCGAGGCGACTGCCGGGAGTGAGCGTCATGGACCCGCCATCCTACCACTCACTCTGGACCCGGTGATCCCGTCTTCGACCCCGGTTACGACTTCGCCTTCTTCGAAGGCTTCGACTTGCCGGAACTGTTGAGGGCGACCGCTTGACGAATGAGCGCCTTGAAGGCGGACTCGTCAACTTCTTCTCCTTCGTGGATGTCGATCGCGCGGCGTACTTTTCCGTCGAGACTCGAGTTGAAGAGACGGGCCGGATCTTTGAGAGACGCGCCCTTGGCGAAGGTAAGCTTCACGACACTCTTGTAGGATTCGCCGGTGCAAATGATGCCGTCGTGCGACCAGATCGGGGTGCCCATCCACTTCCACTCCTCGACGATGTCCGGCGCTGCTTCCTTGATGAGCTGGCGCATTCTGCTGAGGGTTTCCCCGCGCCAGTCCCCGAGCTCGGCGATTCTTTTCGAGATCAGCTCCGATGCCGACTGGTCTTGGCTCATGCTCTCCCTCACGCCGACCGGCGGAATGGAATAAGTTGGCGGATGCGCCTGTCCCGCAAGTAGAGGCCGCCCCAGGCGAGAATTCCTACGACCAATGGAATCGCCGCGCGCGCCGTGTCCGCGATCCGCAAATGAGTGGCCACCGCGCCGCCGAGATACCCGGTCATCACGATTGCGGCGAGGACAGACGTCTGCGGGACAAGGTAGAGCGCCACCAAGGTGCATTCCGAAATGACAATTGGGACGATGGCCGATTCGGGATAGCCATAGCCCGTGACGATTTCGGCCACCGCGTAGGTGTGGTACGTAGCCCTGAACCAAGCGCTGGCCAACAGCTGCGCGACCACGAGAAAGGAAAGGAACCGGCCGGTCCAGGGCATCCAGCGCGGAGCCGAGACGGTGTGGGCGGTTGCAGTAGACATCGGGTACCTCCGGATTTTGGGTTGCGCTTCAGCACTTCGGGGTGTTGGGAGGCCAGGCGCTGATTCTAGAGTAGCATTCCGCTCGCGAGCAGATAGGACTCGAACGAACCGATCGGCTTGGCCGACATCCAGGCGCCGAAGAACTCCGTCTTCAAGGCTGCCCCGAAGAACACTTCGAGTGCGCCCGCGTTCACGCCGGGCACGATGACGACCATTCCCTCCGCCCCCATCTCCCGGGCCTTTTCCTTAATCGCCCACGCGAGGCCCGCGCTGTAGCGCGCATCAGTGACACAGGCCGGACCCACGCGGCCCGTCTCCGTGATCACGGCGTACCCCTTCGTGGACCGGCCGACTCGCACTTGGAAGAAGTGCGCCCCCGGGAGGCTCATCACGAATCGAATATCGGCATCGCGGCGGGCGGCGCGAAACGCGCGGTCGAAGCGAGCCGCGATGGTGAGCATCTGGCGCGACGCCTTGCCGACTCCTCCGACCGGCACCAGCGTCACCGCCCGCTTCGGGCGCGGGGATCGCCTAGGAGGTCCCTTGAGGAGATAAAACATCCCGCGGGGGCGCATCCCGAATTTGAGATAGAGCGCCTGGGCCCGCGGATCCAGTGAGGCGTACACGCACCGAACCGCGGATTGGGGTGGCCGCGGTCCGTTGAATGCCCGCGTGAGCAACTTCCGCCCCACGCCTTTGCTTTGCAAGGAAGGCAGGGTCCATAACATGGAGAGGAAGTGCGTCTTCCCGCGCAGGATCGTCGAGGCGAACGCGATGACCGTTCCTCTTCGGACCGCAACGTGGAAGCCTCGGGGATCGGTCCTCTGGAGATGGGAGAGCGCGGGAACCATGTCCCGGACCCGGAGTGTCGGCGGCGCGGTTCCCTGCCGCCGGGACAAGTCCGCCGCGGAGCGGAGAAAGACGCGCACGCAGCCGGCCATGTCCTCCGGACGCGCCTGGCGGAAGACGATGCGGTTCCGTTTCATTGCGAGAAACCTACATGAGAACGGGACCGAACGAAAGAAAGCCGGCGCGTCGCGACGCTAGCAGCGAGTCAGCGGCCCATCAGCATCCGAAAGGCTAGCCGACCTCAGCCTGGCCTCAACTGCAATTGGCGCAGGCGCCAGCCAGTTCCCTCGATCGCCAGTGCCCCGACATGTCTCGGAGCGGGCTGGAGCCCATAGAACGACCATTGCTCGACCGGGTCGACATCGTTTGAGGCTTCATCAAGGTCTACCGCGAGCCCGACGCCGCGTGCTTTCAGGTAGGCTTCCTTCCTTGTCCAACAGCCGAGAAAGGTTTCGGCGTAACGTCGGGGCGGGCAATCACTCAACTGAGCGAGATCAGCTGACGAGAAGAAGTGCCGCGCGATGTCGGGGTAATCAGCTCGGTCCTGGATGCACTCGAGATCAACGCCGACGTTGGAATCAGCGGCGATGGCAATGAGAGCAAGATCGCCCGAGTGGGAGAGATTGAACTTGAGCCGGCTGCCGCACTCGGGGCCAAGGTCGGGTTTGCCGAACGCGTTGTACGCGTAGGCGATGTGACTCGGTTGGGTCTCGAGGTAGCGTCCCAAGAGGTCGCGCAGCACTCCGTGCGCCACAATGAAACGCTGTCGATCGCGCTCATATCGAAAGCGTTCGCTGCGGCTGCGTTCCTCGACCGAGAGGGTCGCGTAGAGCCGAGCGGACGTTTCAGGGGGAACGTCCAGGGTGGCGCTCCAACAGTGCACTTCCCCCGGCGCCAGGTGAGGCACTCGTCTCGTCATGCGCCGCCGTCCTCGCTCGCAGGTGGGCGGTCGGCCGAGTGCACTGCGTCGGCCATCCCCACGAGCACCTCACGCGGCCCCTTGAAGTCCTCCCTGCCGTGCGCGGTGCGGATGTTGTCCACAAGCATCAGGTCGCCGGCACGCCATGGCTCGCGTACCGTATTTGCCTCGTATGCCTGGTTGATGATCCGCACGACATCCGCGCTGATCGGGTCGCCGTTGCCGAAGCGGGTATTGAACGGCAACCCCTCCTCGCCGTAGACGTCCACAAGGAACTCGCGCACTTCCGGATCGATCGTCCACTCGTTGAGGAACGCGATTTGGTTGAACCAGCACCGCTGGCCGGTCAACGGGTGAGCCGTGATCGCGCTGCGGCGCTGTCGGGTGCGCAGTCCTCCGCCGGATTGCCACTCGAGCTCGATTGCGTTGGCGCGACAGTAGCTCTCGACGGCGTGACGGTCGTCAGTCCCGAACGCTTCGGCGACCGACGCCCCGATGTCCTCGCCGTAGTTCCGGATCAGGAGCCAGCCCTCCCGCTCAAAGCGGGCGACCAGCTCGGCGGGCAGCGCGTGGAGAACGGACGGCGAGTCGGCGACCGGGGTGGCGCCCCCCGCCGTCGGCGCGGTGAGGCATGTGAAGAACATGAGGCCGGGGAACTCAAGCGCGTAACTCAGCTCGTGGTGCATGCACATCGGCTGGTTGGGCGGCCACTTCGACGAGGAGTACACGCCCTGCGCGTAGCTGTGCCGGGAGGCGAACGCCTCTCTCTCGGTCAGCAGGCTACCCAGCTGTCGAAAGACCGATTCGGTCTCGGCCACGCCGACCAGCCCGAGACCGCGAATGAGAAGAGAGCCTGCGCCGCCGCCCACACCGCCCCGTCGCCGGTCCCCTCGACCTCAAGCATCGGCGGCTTTCCGGGTCGCAGGTCCACGTTGAGTAGTGGGGTCGGGGCTGGAGATGGCATCGTGCTTCCCTTTCAGTCGCTCCAGATTGCGGAACGCGGAGCCGCTCTCCGATCGACCAGCGTGGCTAGGTCGGCGAGGATCGGGTGCTCCGTGAGTTCTTTGAGGGACACGGCACGGTTCAAAGCGATCACCAGCTTCACCGCCGACAGCGACGTGCCGCCCAGCTCGAAGAATTGGCCCCACCGGCCGATCTGGTGCTTGGGAATGCCGAGCACCTCGGCCCATGCGGCCGCCACCCATTGCTCTGTTTTCGTCTTCGGGTCCTCCACCACGGTACCCGGCCCGTCGCGACGGTCATCGGCAACATCGAGCTCTCCGGCGAGCGCCATTAGGGCCTTCCTATCGACCTTGCCGTTCTCCGTCAACGGTAGCGTTCTTCGCCAATGGAAGGCCGACGGCACCATGTACTCGGGGAGAGACTCGCCCAACCGGTCCCGTAGCAGGCCGGCATCCAGTGCGCGCTCGCCGGAGGAGAAAGCCACGAGGCGCTTGCCGTGGTCGCCGCGCCCAGTGACCACGACGGCGCCGTCGCGGAGGCCGGGCAAGCGCAAGAGCGTATTCTCGATCTCGCCGATCTCGATCCGGAAACCGCTCACCTTGACCTGGGTATCGCGGCGGCCGAGGAATTCCAACTTGCCGTCCGGAAGCCAGCGGCCATAGTCGCCGCTCCGGTAGAGCCGATGCCCCTCCCGGTGTGGATCGGACATGAAGGCGCGCTGCGTGCGTTCGAGGTCGTTGACGTACCCGCGGCCGACGCACACCCCCGAGAAGGCGATCTCACCTGGTGCGCCGAGCGGTACGGGTGAAAGTTGCTCGTCCACGACGTAGACATAAACATTCTGGATCGGACGACCCAGCGGAACACGTTCCCGGTCGGGCACCCGGTCCATGATCTCGTGGTTGGTGTCGTCCGATGTCTCGGTAAGCCCGTACGCATTGAGCAGCTTGATTGTGGGCTGGATCGCAAACCAGCGCTGCACGAGCTCCTTCTTCAGCGCCTCGCCAGTGACGGAGACGCACCGCAGGTCCGGCAGGTCGCGTGGGTGCCGCTCGAGATACGACAGCAGGACTTCGAGGTAGGACGGTACGACCTGCAGGAAGGCGACCCTTCCGCCAACGATCTCGTCGACGAAACGCTTCGCGTCGAGGATGGTCTCCTGCCCCACCACCAAAGTCCGCCCACCGACCAGGAGCGCAGAAACAAGCTGCCAGAGCGAGATGTCGAAGCACTGGGGTGCGGTCTGAGCCACCACGTGGCCCCTGCCGATTCCCAGATCATGGATCTTGGCGCAGAGGTGGTTCAGGAAGCCTGCGTGCTCGCACATCACGCCCTTGGGCTCACCGGTGGAGCCGGAGGTGAAGTAGATGTAGGCGAGCTGGTTCGCAGTAACCTTGACGCCGAGATCGTCGTCGGCATGGCTCTCTTCGTGGGCGGCGTCGAGGCGGAGCGTCTGGACTCCGCGCAGAAACTCGAGCGCGTGGTCGAGCCCCATCGTGCTGCCGCGCTCCGTGAGCACGAGCCTGCAGCCGGCCCGGGAAAGCATCTTCGCGATGCGGTCCGCCGGGAAATGGGGCTCGATCGGTAAGTACGCGCCGCCCGCCTTGAAGATCCCGAGCACTGCGGCCATCCAGTCCAGGTTGCGCTCTGTCACCACGGCGACGATGCCCTCGCGCCGGAGCCCCCGCGCCACCAGGGCTCGAGCGAGATGATTGGCACGGCTGTTGAGCTGCCGGTAGGTCCAGTGACGGTCGCCGTGCACGGCCGCGACGGCGTCCGGGTGTGCCCTGACCCGCTCCTCGAACAACTCGTGGACTCGGCGGTCCGGCACGTCCCTGTGCGGCCCGCGGAGGGCATGGAGCTGGAGGTGCGACTCTTCGTTTGAAAGGAGGCTCTGCCGCGCGTGCTCGGCATCCTCATCAGCCGCGATCAACGTGAGCGCGGTGATGTGATATCCGGCGATCCTCGCGGCGTAGCTCGTATCGACCGCGTCGGTTCGGTATCGAAGGCGGACCACGACCCCGTCACCTTCCACGATGCTGACCCGGAGGACGATGTCCTCCCCAAGCTCCCCGCCGTCGGCGGAGATCGGATCGAAGATGGTCTCGAAGAGTGGTTCCGTGAGGCCCAGCTCCCGCTGGAGCTCCTCGATTGGAACGTCTCCGTGCGACCGCAGCTCGAGCTCGGCTCGATGAGCCTCCAGCACCATTGCCCGCCAGGAGCGCGGTTCGAGCGTGATCCGGCAGGGCAACGGTGGACGGCCTCTCGTGGCGACGTAGCCGGTCGAGACCACGCGCTCTCCCGACAGCGCTCCGAGCACCTTGGCGTGCGCGGCCAGCAATACCGAGCTGAACGACACCGCCAGCTCGTCCGCCAGCCGTCGCACCGCGGTCACGATCTCGCCGGGGATCCTAGCCTCGTGTTCGCCCACGCCGGCCACCGGCTTACGGGTCCACCGCGGGAGGGGGGTGAACGCGGCTGCGAGAAGCGCGCGGCTCCAGTAGTCCCGACCGCGCTCCGCGTGAAGTGCGGTGTCACGCAGGCTGATACTGCTCATCTCGCATCTCCCTGGCTGGGTTCCCTCCCCAGCGAGCGTGTGCCGGAACGTCCTCTCCCTTCATGAGGAAGGAGTGGGCGGCGAGAGCGGAGCCGTCACCCATCGTCACCCCGTAGTGGACCAGTGCGCCGACGCCAATCGTGCAGCCGGCGCCAATCGTGGTTCGGTCGGACTTGAAGGTGGCGTCCTCCTGCGAGTGACATTGGATATTGCTGCCGTTGTTGAGCGCACAGTGGTCCCCGATGGTGGCGAGCGTTCGTTCGGGTATGTGGACGCCGTCGTCAAAGACCCTCCTGCCGATCCGAACACCCATCAAACGCCAGAGGAAGGTCTTGTAAGCGCTGCCGTCAAAGGAGTGGAGAAAGTCCAGGGCGGGCACCTTCCACAAGCGCTCGTGCAGCCAGAAGCGCGGGTCGTAGATGGAGCAGTAGGTGGGCTCGAGCGAACGGAATCCGGCCAGGCAGCGCTCCACCAAAACGAAGTACAACGGGGTGACCAAGAGGCTCGCCGCTAGGAGCGCGGCCGTGGCCAAATGTCCCGCGACGTCATAAAGCGCGATGGCGGAGAGGTTCAGTATGGTGACGATGAAGACGCCGAGCCATCGCGCGAAGAGGAAGATCACCATGGTGCGGATATTGTGTCGGTTCTTAGCCGCAAGGCGACGGGGGAACTCCTCGCCGATCCGAAGATGATCGAATCGGGTGTCGCGGTCGACGGTACGTGGAATCTCGAAGCATGGCGAGCCGAGCAGGCCTGTGTTCTCGCGAATCGCGCCGTCCAGCGGAACCATCACCTTGGTCGCGAGCAGGCAGTTGTCGCCGGTCCTGGCTCCGGAGGAATAGGTGACGTCGTTGCCCAGAAAGTTGCGGGGGCCGATCGAGGCGCGGGTCACGCAAAACGACGAGCTCGAGACCTCGTCGTTGATGATCGCCAGCCCGTCGGCAACCATCGTGCCGGTGCCGACCGAGCACAGGCACGGGTTCGCTTGCGTCATCACGAGTCCGAAGTTCGACCCGGTCTGCTCGACCGGGGACAGGCGGTACCCCAACCAGCTCAGATAGTGGACGATGTAGGAGCTGTCGCCGAACAGACGAGCGAAGAGCTTGACGTTGCTCAGGCGCGCGATCGCCCGCTGTACCCGATCGTGGAATCCATATAACGGGTAGGCCCTGTCCGGTTCGAGAAACAGGTTCAGGATGCGAGGGACCGCGACCGCGAGCGGCAGGCCGATGAGAACGGCGCCGAAGAACAAGAGCAGCGAGAGTTCCAGTGCCTCGATCGAGAGGTCCCGCAACGTGAAGGCGGTGGCGTTTGCAGCGCTCGGATCCAGAAGCCTGGCCAGCTCCGGCGCGACCCGCGCGAGCAGGTATGGACTCCCCTCTAGGAATGGCAAGTACACGAGGAAGACCAGCAGCAGGGTGCCGGCACAGAAGCCGACGCGACGCAGCGTGCCGCAGGGCATCGGGGCTACTCTCAGATAGTTCACCTCCGTGCGCTGTGCCGGAGAGCCGTGCCACCGCTCGCCGGCCGGTATCGTCTGGCCGCTGTGCAACGCCGAGGCGTGACCGAGCTGCGTCCCATCGCCCATGGCCGTGTTGATGTCGAGCACGGTCCTCTCCCCGATGAAGGCGTCCCGGCCGATCGTGATCGTCCCGGTCTCGATTCGCCCCGCATGCGCCCGGTAGCACTGGAAGAACGACTCCTTGCGGATGACCGTCCCCGCGCCGATGGTGAGCAGATCGGTGCACACCGGTATGCGCCGGGAGAAGATCACGACGCCCGTGCCGATCTTCGCGCCGAGCGCCCTCAGGTAGAGCACGTAGAGGGGGGACCCGACGAACAGGAGGGCGCAGGGGTTCGCCCGGATCAAGGTCTTGACGATCCAAAAGCGGACGTATGCCGGACTCCAGAGACGGATCTGCCCGGGCTTCCACCGACCGATGAGCACCCACTTCGCCAGGATCGGCATGCTGCACACCAGGAGGAAACCCGCGATGCCGCCCAGGACGAGCCGCCGGTAGATCTCGAGGGTATCCGAGCCCGCGGAGATCCATTCGTAGACTCGGCCGAAGGCGACCACGGCAAGGTAGGTGAACCCGAGATACGCGAGGAGCTGGAGCGCACCGCACGCAACGTACTCAAGCGTGCTCGCCGGTGTCGCCGCCTCGACCGCCGCGGGCCCCGGCGACTCGACCGCGCGAGGGGCGACGTCCGCGAGCGACGCCGCGAGACTCCGGATCGTCGGGTGGCGGTAAACGTCCCTCATCGATATGGGCGGCAGGTCCCCCCGCTTCCTCACCCGCGCGCAGAAGTGGGCCATCACCAACGAGTCGGCCCCTAGCTCCTCGAAGAAATGGCTGTCGACCGGCACGCCGTCGACACGCAGGACGCCGGCGAGCACCTCCGCGAGGACGGTCTCGGTACGTGCGGTGACAGTGCTGCGCGGATCCTCCAGCACCGTCGATTCAGCGGTCACAGTAGGTTCCGCCACGCCGCGGCTCATCGCGCGACCTCGTAGAAGAAATCAGCCAGGCGCATATCCCGTCCTCCCGCCACCGCCTGGTCGTACACCCACTTCCCGACTGCCACGTCGAGTATTCCCATTCCGAAGGGCGAGAAGATGATCGGACGGCTGCGATCGACGGATCGGCGTCCGAGCATGATGTCGGCGAGCGTGCCCGTCACAAAGCTTCTGTCCCCGGTTTGCTGCTCGGCGAGATGGGGCGAGGTGTTCGCCTTCATGACGTGGTCGACGTCGTCGACAACGTTTTGGGACCTCAGGAGGATCTCGGGGGCGAGATCGCGAAGTGAGATATGCAGCACCAGGGGGTTGTGCTCGAAAAGGGCAGGATCGACGACGTGGGGCGTCGATGCCACGGTGGTGAACACGATCAGATCACAGGCCCTGACAAGTTCTGCCGTGTCGGGGGCAACCGTGACGGCGGCGTGCTGCTCACGACGGCAAACGGTGTTCCGGAACTTCTCGCTCTCGACGGGCGACCGGTCGTACAACCGCACCTCATCGATCGCCCACCCCGTGTCGAGTAGAAACTCGTAGAGGTAGCGGGCGATGAGCCCTGTGCCCACGATTCCAAGCGAATGCGCCCGCCGCGAGCGCCCGCCGAGCCAGTACGCGGCGAGGGTGGCCGAAGCGGCTGTCCGCGCCGCGGAGATGATCGAACTCTCGAGAATGGCAAACGGGTACCCGGTGTCGCAGCGGTTGAGCACGAGCACGGCCGAGGCCCGCGGAATGCCCCGCTGGACGTTGCCGGGATAACTCGCGATCCACTTCAGCCCGGCGACCTCGAACCCGTCTCCGAGGTAGGCCGGAAGCGCGATAATCCGACAGTCGGGCTTGTCGGGAAACCGCAGGAAGTGGCTGTCGGGGTTCACCGAATGCCCGGAGGCGTGCGCCAGGTAAGCGCCCCGAACGATCTCGACGCACTCATCCCGATTGCCGCGGATGATGTCGGACACCGTCTGGCCGTTGATGATCGAAAGCGCGAAGTCCACGATCACCTCTAGTGGAGCGTGGTCGCCCAACTCGAATCGAACACAGTGTCGAGATAGGGCGCACCGCGGTCCGCACATAGGAACAGCACGGTGGGACGCTTGGACGCGACCATCCTTGGCGCGTACCGCTTGATCGCCGCGAACACAGTCCCGCTGGAGCCGCCGACGAACAGCCCGTGGTCGATGAGAAGCTCCTGGCAGGCCTGAACGGTCTCCCCCTCGGGCACCAGCACGACGTCGTCGATCGTGGCATGCGACAAGAGCGGCGGGACAATGCTCGACCCAATACCCGGAATATGACGCTTACGCGGTGGGCCCCCGAAGATGACGGAGCCTTCGGTATCGACGGCGATGACGCGAACGTTCGGATAGCGCTCCTTGAGGCGACGAGACACCCCGGCAATCGTTCCCGCACTACTGACGCCGATGAAGACATAGTCGAGGGAGTGGAAGTTGGCACAGATTTCGCCCGCCGTGAGCTTGTAATGCGCCTCCGCGGCGTCCGGGTTTCCGTACTGGTTCGGCCAGTAGGAGTGCGGAATGGTGGCGCACAGCCGGTGCACCATCTCGAGGCGGGTCTTCAGGTATCCGCCTGTGTCGTCGAGGTCCTCGACCTTAACGACTGTGGGGCAGATCCGCCGGAGGAAGGACTCGTAAGTGCTGGAGATCTTGGGGTCGATCACCGGGATGAATCGCAGACCGATCAGGCGAGTGAAGGCTGCGAGAGCGCTGGCAAAGTTTCCGGAGGAAGACTCGATCACCGTCGTCTTGTCGCAAAGCTGGCCTCGCTCGGCCGCCCGTTTGAGGATCCAATAGGCGGTGCGGTCCTTGATGCTCCCGACCGGGTTGACGTATTCGAGCTTCGCGAATAGGTTCATCCCCTCCATGGCCAATGGCACATGCGGGGTGGGTCGTAGGGCATTTCGGAGCAGTTTCAGCCGCGCGACGAGATGCGGGGCCGGCCGGAGTTCCGGACCGACCGTTTGGAGGTTCGCTACCCCGTGCGGAGGCGTCGATGGCCCAAGTCTGCTGTCAGGTGGCAAGTGCATTTGGCATTCCCCTCCATGGCGACCCCCGCAACCCCCACCGTGTAGGAAATATTGCGACAAAGGCGCCGCGCCCACCATTCGGTAGACTACGGTTGTAGGCTAGGGAAAACTACGTAGGAGGAAGGAGGGGTGTGGCGGCGAAGGAGTGCTTGCTGCAACCCCTTGATGCGCCCGTCGAGATCGGCAGCTGTCACCGTTAACCACGGCCAGAGTACAATCCAGGCGCCTGGACGTATGGATCGCAATCGACGCCGAGGCGGTTGCGGCCGCCACGCCGAGACGCTGAGCTTGCAACCGAAGGAGAAATCGATGAGAGAGCCCATCGAAGTTGGTTACGAGGCGTTCGTGTCCGACCAGGAGGAGAAATTCGGAGCGATTCGCGCTGTCTCGCCGCGTGAGCTCACGGTATGGGTCGAGCACGCGGGCGACTTCTCGGTCCCGATCGAGGCCGTCGTGTCGGTTCAGTCGGAGAAGGTCACGTTTGACTGCGGCAAGCTCAATCACAAGCTTCGCGTCGCCATCGGCCACGCCCACGACGCCGAGGCATAGGAGAGACCGGTGACCCCGACAACACTCAGGTGTCCAAGAGCGTCGGCGCCGACGTACGGGAGAAGGCCGGCGCTTAGGTCGCCGCAGACGCGCGTGTGCCGCATTATGCCCCGCGGACTATAGTTACGGGCTCCCCTCCTCCGAAAGGCGATACCAGTCGACGCGCCGCGTGATGATCATCACGATCGTGAGCGCCGCGAACAAGAGAATGGCACCCAGGAGCAGAGCATAGTCCTCCGACTGGAGGATCACGTAGAGGAAGCCGTACAGTGCGCCGAGCACCCCACCCACAACGAGTCCCCGCCGCATGCTTCCCAGAACGTGCCCGACATAGAAGGCGATAAGCCCGACGCACGCGCCGCTCGCCGCAAGATAGGCCGCTGCGAACGGGAGGTGCTCCGATAGCGAGACAAGCAGCAGGAAGAACAGGGCGAGGGCGGCACCGCAGAGGACATACTGGATCGGATGGATCGCCATCCGCCGTAGCACTTCGAATAGAAGGAACGCAACGAAGGTCAGGAAGACGAACAGGAAGCCGTACTTTACCGCCCGTTCGGATTGGGAATACACGTCGACGGGCTGGACGAAGCGAACACCGAGGTCGGAATTGAGGAATCCTGACGCCCCGCCGTCGCGATCGGGAGTGAGAATCGCGCGGCCCATGCTGTCCTGAATACGTGCCATCGCGTCGTCGATCCCGGTCGCGAAGCGCGACAACTGCCAATGCGCGTGGAAGCCCCGCCCGGAAACATTGCGCTCGTCAGGAAGGAACGCGCCCACAAAACTCGGGTGCGGCCAATCGGACGACAGCTCCACGCTGGTGACGGAGCCGATCGGAAGAAACATGAGGCGGTCGGTGCCCATGAGCTCGAGCCTTACGTCGAGCGCCACACGACGGCCGACGGCATGGGAAGGAAGGGCCACACTGAACCCTTGCTGAAGCCAGCCCGGACCGGCGCCTGGACGCGGTTCCAGAGCCGCTGCGTCGAGCCTGACCTGCGGTACCATGCGGATCCCGCGCGGATCGGAGACGCCAACCACGACCTCGGCTCTCGGCTCCTCCAGCAGCAGGCGCTTGTCTGAAACGCCAAGCCGGGGCGGTACGGTAAATTCAGCGGTGATCTCGTTCGCCGAGCGGAACACCGGCACGCGATGGATCCCGCGCTGTCGTGTCTCGACGTGCGCGTTGGAACGGACCGCCAGCGAATCGGGAAGCAAGATTTCCGTGCCTTCCCGCACCTGTTCGACCCCACCCTTCACGGCCGGCGGAATACGCTCGCGATAACGCACGACAATGAGGGGACCGACGAGGGTCTGACTCCTGGCCGTGCTCGCTGCGACCTCGGCGGTGATGGCGTCGCGATAGCGGGCCCGATCCTTGACCACACCCCAAATCATGACGAGCGGCACCACGAAGGCCAACGCCAGAACACCCACGATCAACGCCTTCAGAAGCACATTCCAACGCATGCCACCCTCCAGTTTCGGTAGACCCAGCCGTTGCGCCCGGCAATCGGCGCGATGCTTTGTAGCGTAAAGTACTCCACGGTATAGTCAAGTCGAAACGCCCGCCTGGGTGCCGACGCGGCCCATGGCCCAATGAGCCTCCCAGAGCCGCCATCCTAACGGGTACGATGCCGTTACGTCAGTGCCACTCCCCTTCTGGAGCACGTGCGACATGCCGAGACGCTTCACCATGCCCCTGATTATCGTTGCCGTGACCCTGCTCGGGTCGGCTCCGGTATTGCTCCAGGGCGCCACCCCTCCGAACGCGACAGCACAACATCCCTTCGCGGCACCCCTTCCCGAAACCCCGCTGGCCAAGCCGCTCGTGTTTAACGGAGGCTTCGGGGATTATCGGATGGGCCATTTTCACGCGGGATTCGACCTCGGCACCGTGCGGAAGGTGGGACGTCCCGTGTTTGCGCCGGATCGCGGCTGGATTGATCGGGTTCGGAGCTCCGGAGTCGGTTATGGACGATCGATCTACCTGCGCACATCCGACGGGCGCACCCTCCAATTTGGCCACCTCGATGCCTTCGCCGGCGCTCTCGCCGGGTACGTGCAGCACGTGCAGGACTCCACGGGGCAATACGAGCAGGACCTCTGGCCGTCTCCCGGGCAGTTCCCGGTGCGCGCGGGAGAGATCATCGCCTGGTCGGGAGAGAGCGGCGCGGGTGGCCCGCATCTGCACTTCGAGATCCGGCGCGGGGACGTGGCCTACCACCCGCTACGCGCGGGACTCGTGGTCGTGGACAACGTCCCCCCGAGGCTCGCGACGCTGATCCTCGAGCCGCTGGACGATACCTCGCTGGCCGCCGGGCGGTCGGGGCCCCTTCCGGTGGCTCTCTCAGGCGGAGACACGGTATCGGCGATCGGGAGGTTTCGCGCGATCGTCCGGGCGAGCGATCGATTGCCGAACGGAACCGAGGACACGGTGCCGTGGTCCGTGGGGATCGAATGGGACGGTCGCCGCACGGAGTGCAGGTTCGACAGTATTTCGTGGGCCACCGACATGTCCGAGGAGGAATACGTCTACGACTCGGGACGGGTCACCGGTGGAAAAGGTCTCGTCGTGTGGTCCCCCCGGGGATTCCGTCCTAAAGTCCTCCGCGCCGACGCGCCAGCGGGCGAGGAGGCCGGAACGATCACGATTCGACCGGGCGATCCGCCGCGCGCGCTCGACGTGTGGGCGCGCGATCTGGGAGGTGGTGTGGCTGTGCGGCGCGTAATGTTGCGGCCCGGTGCTGCGCCGCCGCGCGCGTTTCCGGGTTGGTGGAGTGGCAAGGAATCTTGGAGTGGGACGTCTGTCTCTTTCGCATCGCTCCCCGGAGGATTCCTCCGCCTGACGGCTCCGGGCTCTTCCTCGAAGGACGGGCCCGACCTCCAGCTTGGCGCCGAGGCGCGGCATGCCACGCGTGCGCCCGGCGGCTGGAGCGCCACGTTCTCCGTTCCCGAAAGCGCTGCCGCGCGGACCGTGCACTTGCCTCTCGCGCTGCGTGGGTCCGCATCCGTCGCGGCCCTTTCGGCGCGCGGAGGGCTCGTCTGGGCGCGGCGCGAGCGCTCGGGCGCCAAGTTCGAGCTGGCGGACGCGACGGGAACGTTGCGGGTCGGGTTCGCTCCGGGAGCGCTCTTCGAGGACGCGACCGTAGTGGCTTACGCCTACCCTCGGAGTGGAGCGAGGGGCCTGATCGCCATCGATAACTCGTGGCAGGTGGAGCCCTCGCGCCATCCGCTCCGCATTCCCGCGCGAGTCCGCCTTGCCGCTCCTACCGGGACGTCGCTCGATCGGGTCGGCCTCTACCGACTCGACAGCGGCGGCTGGCAGTGGATCGGCTCGGACCGGGATTCGGCCACTGGGGCCGTGGCCGGGAACTCATCGAAGCTCGGCCGCTTCGCTCTCTTCAGCGATGTGGTCGCGCCACGAGTTGCCTTGATCAAACCGCCCGCGCGCACCGCACGTCCCGCACGTGCCCGGCCGTACAGCCGCTGGGCTGTCGAGGCCTCCGTAGTGGAAGCCGGGAGCGGTATCGACGCGAGATCTTCGTGGTTCGAGGTGGACGGGCGGCGCGTACCGACCGAATG
>VBOZ01000024.1 GCA_005893305.1 Candidatus Eisenbacteria bacterium
AGGCGGGACGCCTGCGATGGCGCCCCGGCCGGCCCCCGGGACGCGGGAAGCATGCACTCCTGATCATCGCGACAGATCGCAGCGGGAACGAGACCCGGACCCGCCGCTCGTTCTGAGAGTGCCGCGAGCCGGGGCAGACCCCGCTTGCGCATCACGCTGGGACGGGCTACGTTCCGATCGATGACGCTATGGTCTGTGTCCGATCGCGCTTGGGCCATATTGCTCGCGCGACTCATCCTGGGCCTCATCTTCGGAATGGCGGGCTGGGGGAAGCTGTTCCAGATGGGGGCTACGCAGCACGCGCATCGATTCTTCGTCGATCCGTACGCCGCGACTTGGATCCCGACGTGGCTTCTCTGGACCTTGGGACTCGCGATCCCCTACATCGAGTTCGCGGCCGGGTG
>VBOZ01000025.1:0-71108 GCA_005893305.1 Candidatus Eisenbacteria bacterium
GGCGTGCCGCGGACAACTCGCATTACGAGGTGGAGAATGGGCCGTCGGTGAACGACCGGTTCGCCAAGGTAACTCGCGGCACGAGCTATGGCTGGGACGGCAGCGACGCCAGCATGACCACCAACGCGATCTACAACTGGGTCCAGGTCTCAGCCCCCGTGAATGTCGCCTGGATCCAGCCGTCCACGTTCGGAGGGAGCGGTTTCCCGGCCAGCAAGCAAGACCACGGATTCGTGACGGAGTCCGGGGCGACCTACGCCACCGGGACGAACGCTAACAAACGTGTCGTCGAGTTTGTCGTCGGGCCCGGAGGAAACTACGTGAGTGGGCCGACACCGCTCATTCACTACACCGGGACCGGACAGGCGACGGCCGTCGGACTTGCCGCCGGCCCCGACGGCCTCTATCTGACCGATCTCTACAAGGACCTTGGGGCGACAACCCCGATCGATCCCGGGGCCAACGTCCTCCGGATCAAATACCGCGGCGCCGTCAACTTCTCGGCGACGCCAACGAGCGGCCCCCCGCCGCTCGCGGTGCAGTTCACCGACTTGTCGGACGTACCCGGCGCCTCCGCGTGGTTCTGGGACTTTGGGGACGGCGCGACGAGCACCTTGCGGAATCCTTCCCATACGTACGCGGCGGGTGTGTACGACGTACGGTTGAGCGTGACCGGAACGAACGGCATCGTCGTGGCTGAGAAGTCGAACTACATTACGGCAGGAACGTTCTCCTACGTGCCGGGCCTCACGGGAAATTACTACGACAATATGGATTTCACCGCTCTCGCGCTGACGCGCGTCGATCCCACCGTCGACTTCGACTGGGGGCTCGGATCGCCGAGCCCGCTGATGGGGGACGACCAGTTCTCGGTCCGCTGGACGGGCCAGGTGTCGCCGCTCTATACGGAGACCTACACCTTTTACTCGAATACCGATGACGGCGCGCGCCTCTGGGTCAACGGCCAGCTCGTCATCGATCGATGGGTCAATCAGGCCCTCCAAGAGGATTCTGGCTTCATCACGCTCACCGCGGGGCAGTACTACGACATCAAGTATGAATACTTCGACGATACCCAGGATGCCATCGTCCATCTCTCCTGGTCGAGCCCCAGCCAGCCGAAGGAGATCATCCCGGTCGGCCGGCTCCGCACCGTGAGCGCGGGGGTGGCGGACTTTTCGGGGTCTCCGAGGAGCGGCCTAGCGCCGCTCTCGGTGCAATTCACTGATTTGTCGACCGTGCCTGGCCCCTCGGCGTGGGTCTGGAACTTTGGGGACGGAACCACCAGCTCCACCCAGAGTCCGAATCATCTGTACGCCGCGGCCGGTACCTACGACGTCCGGCTCGACGTGACGGGATCGAACGGCGTCGTGACGGCCCAAAAGGCGGCCTATGTCACCGTGAGTGCCAGCACGGTCACGTACCAGCCCGGGCTGACGGGCAACTACTATGACAATCTAGAGTTCACGGGCTTCAAGTTCTCACGGGTCGATTCGACCATCGACTTCAACTGGGGATTTGGGTCTCCGGATCCCCGGATCGGCAACGATACCTATTCGGTGGAATGGACGGGGCAGGTGTCGCCCCGCTACACCGAGACGTATCGCTTCTACGCGAAAAGCGACGACGGGAATCGCCTCTGGATCAACAACCAGCTCATCATCGATCGATGGACCCACCAGGCACTCCGAGAAGATTCGGGCAGCGTCGCTCTCACGGCGGGCCAGTTCTACAACCTCCAGATGGATTTCTTCGACAACACCCAGGAAGGGGAAGTCCATCTCTCGTGGTCGAGCCCGAGCCAGCTCAAAGAGATCATCCCGAGGAGCCGCCTCCGCACCAACGATTCGGTCACGGCCGTCGAGGGCCCTCCGCTCGTGCCGGTTTCTCGCGCAATGCTGCTGGGCGCGCGTCCCAACCCCTTCCGGTTGGGCAGCGTGCTGGAATTCGCGCTGCCCACGCGAGGTCACGCGTCCCTTCGAATCTTCGACGTCCGGGGGGCGGTGGTGGCGACGCTGTTCGACGGCGTCGCGGAGGCCCAGCGACGGTACCAATTCCCCTTCGACGCGAGCGCGCTCCCGGCCGGTGTCTACTTCCAGCAGCTCAAGGCGGCCGGCGTCAGTGTCTCGAGGAAGATGGTTCTGCTTCGCTGATCGCTTCTCCGCGTCTGGTCGTTCGCTGAGTCTGCCCCACACGTAAAGCCCCGTAGCACAGCTGTTCAAGAATCTCTACGAGTCATTCGGAGGAAATCGTCATGAAATGGGTGACACGAGAGAACGTGCATGTCGACCGGGTGGCCTGCCCGTGGCTTATTCGCAAGTTCCTGGATCCGGAGGCGGAGTTTCTGTTCGTCCCCGCCGATCAGGTGATGGCCGTTGCGGAGCGGGAGAAGGCCACGCCCTACGACGTGAAAGGCGTGGAGCTTGGGCATCACGGCAAGGAGTGCTCCTTCGACGCGATCATCAAGAAACACGGGCTCACGTCCGATCCGGCACTCGTCCTGCTCGCGAGAATCGTGAACGGGGCCGATACCGACAATTCCCTCTGGAATCAGCCTGAGTCCGCGGGGCTCAAGGCGGTCGCCGAAGGCTTTCGCGGCCTCGGCTACAAGGATGATCTCGCCCTGAACGCGGCCGAGTGGATCGTCTACGACGCGCTCTACGCCTACTGCCAACAGATGGTTCGGGAGCGCGACGCGGAAGGCGTCTCCCGGTGAAGAAGGGCGCGGTGGGACTCGGCGGACTGACGCTCCTGGACCACGTCGAGCTGCCGGCCCATCGGGGCGAGGGAGGCTTCGATCACGCCGCGACGGATCGCCGCCTGGGCCGTCTCTACGTGGCGCACACCGCGAACGACGCGGTGGACGTGATCGACATCAAGGGGGGCCGTTACTTCGGCTCCATAGACGGGCTGAAGGGGGTCGCGGGAGCGCTCGTGCACGAAGGGGAGGGTCTGCTCTTCACCTCCAACCGCGGCGAGAACACCGTCGCGATCATGTCGGCGGCTTCCGAGGACGCTCCGATCAAGGTCGTGGTGGGGCATCGCCCGAACGGGCTGGCCTACGACCCCGAACACGGCGTGTTGCTGTGCGCGAACGTGGGGGATCCCGGCGGCGGGGATCCCCCGAGCGTGACCCTCGTCGACGTCCGGGCGGGGCGTCCGCTCGCGACCTATCCCATGCCCGGGCGCACCCGCTGGGCGATCTTCGATCCCGAGCAGCGGTTGTTCTTCGTCAACATCGCGGATCCGCCCCGGATCGCGGTCATCGGTCCGGGGAACCCCGAGCAGGGGGAGCGCTACCTCGACATCCCCGCACGAGGGCCGCACGGGCTGGAGCTCGATCCGTCGGGGCACCGACTTCTCTGCGCGTGCGACGAGGGCGATCTCGTCTCGCTCGACTCCAAATCGGGGGAGGTGTTGGGGACGCTGAAGCTGACCGGTGCGCCGGACGTCGTCTTCCTGAACCGGTCGCTCGCGCATCTCTACGTGGCGATCGGGGACCCCGGTGTCATCGACGTCATCGACATCGACGCGTGGAAGACGATCGAGGTCGTTCCCACCGAGCGCGGCGCGCATACCCTCGCGCACGACGAGGACTCGAATCGGGTGTACGCCTTTCTGCCCGAGAGCCACAGCGCGGCGGTCTTCCAAGACAGGGCCTGAGGGGCTATCCTACGGCGGCGTGGCCACCCTCGAAGACGTCGTTTTCCTCATCGACTGCGACAACACACTGCTCGATAACGATCGCGTGAATGACGATCTCCGCGATCACCTTGCGGCAGAGTTCGGGCCCGCTAACCGTGACCGGTACTGGGCGATCTTCGAACAACTTCGCGCGGAGCTCGGGTACGCCGACTACTTGGGCGCCTTGCAACGCTATCGCCTGGGGGATGTGAGCAACACGCGGCTGCTCCTGATGTCGTCGTTCCTGGTCGACTATCCGTTCGCAGGCCGGCTGTATCCCGGCGCTCTCGACGTCGTCCGCCATCTGCGCACCTGGGGACCGACGGTGATCTTGTCGGACGGCGACGTCGTGTTCCAACCGCGAAAGATCCAGCGCTCCGGCCTCTGGGCCGCGGTGGAAGGCCGGGTGTTGATCTATGTTCACAAGGAGCAGATGCTCGACGCCGTCGCGGCGCTCTATCCGGCCCGGCACTTGTCATGGTCGATGACAAGCTGCGCATCCTCGCTGCGATGAAAGAAATCTGGGGCGATCGCCTGACGACGGTGTTTCCGCGCCAGGGACACTACGCCCACGACCCGAAAAACCTCTGCGCATACCCCGAAGCCGATCTCACGGTCGAACGTATCGGCGATCTGGTGACCTGCGATCTCGCCGCTTTGCTTGGCACGAAGACCACAAAGCGTTCATAACAACGCCGCGTCGTCGTCAGATGAATTTCCTGAGCTTCGGCCAGGCCTCGGCGACCGGCATCTTCAGGCGGCGGCCGATGGAGACTCCGATCCCGCGTTCGTAAGGCATCGCGAGCGTCGAGTCGACCGTGCCCACCTGCTGGACCGAATCGAACCATTGCGCGTTATCGGCGGGATCTCCGCCGATAATAATCAGCACGCGGCCGTCCCATCCCTCCGGACCCCAGAGCCAGTAGCTATTGTGCCCGCTCAGAGTCGGGGGAAGGCCCAAGCGGCGGTCGAGCACGTCGACCGCGCCCGCCTCGCCATAGTTCTGGGCGAACACGCGCGCGTGCTGTCGTTCCTCCGGGGTCAAGCTCTCCCAGGCGCGCGCCACCATCGCCGCGATCTCCTCCCAGCCGAACATATCGGCGTAGTGCTGCGACAGGGGGCCGACCTGTTGGCGCTCCTCGGTCTTAGGCGTCATGCCTGACGCCGCCTGATAGCGAAGAAAGCTCCGGACCGGCAACACCGGCAGCGCGAACGGCGCGGCGAGGACTCCGAGCAGGGCAACCAGCGCCACGAGGACCGGGCGTGCCCAGCGCGCGAGTCCGCTCGAGAGCCAGCGCTCCCATGCCACGCCGCCCGCCGCAAAGAGCGCCGGGTAGGCGGGGCTCAGGTAGCTCGCGCGGCTCCGGCCGCCGGCGAGGAGCAGCAGGCAGATCGAGAGCCACAGCCACCCGAACAGCCGCCACGGCTTCCCCGAGCGTGCCAAGAAAACGAACAGGAGTCCCGCGATCCACACCGGGGCATTGCCGGGGCCCATGGTCAGTACTTGGCCTTGGAAGAAATCCAGGGAACCGACGCGGGCCATCTTCTGCGCGGTCGCGTTTCGCATGAACTCGAGCGTCGGATAGTGATTCGCCACCTGCCAGAGCGCATGAGGCAGGAAGATCAGCGCGGCGATCCCGGCTGCAAGCCAGGGTCCCGATGTCCGGAGCGCGCGTCGATGCGCCGTGAGCAGGAGCCCCGACCCGATCCCGAGTCCGAGCCAGGACGCGCTGATCTTGTTCAGGAGACCGAGGCCGAGGATGCTCCCGAGGATGGCCCAGTCGAGGGTGCGGCCGGTGCGGAGGGCGCGGAGCAGGAGGAGGGAAGCGGCCGGCCAGAGCGCCATCTCGATCGCGTTCATCGAGTAGAAGTGCCCGACGGCGAGGTACACGGGCGCGAGCAGCGCGCACAGGCAGGCCAGTCCCTGCGCGAACCCTCGTCCGCCGGCCGCACGCGCCAGCCTTCCCGTCAGGAACACGGTGACTGCGCCCAGCAGTGCGGCCACGACCCGGATGGCTGCGAGGGATTCGCCGAACAGGGATCGTACGAGGGCGAGGAGAGCGATCGAGAGCGGGGGGTGATCCACGTAGCCCCATGCGAGGTGACGCGTGCTCGCCATGTAATAGAGCTCGTCGCGGAACCAGCCGTATTGCGTGAGGCAGGTCAGGTGGAGGAAGAGCGCGGCGAGCGCGAAAGCAGCCGAAAGCGCGTCGCCGCCGGAGTCTGTCCGTTGGGAGATGGAGGGCGTGCTGTTCAGGTCGATCCCGAGCGTGTGATGACGAAACGATCTCCGCGACCGTGGCCGCGATAATGGACTACTTGGATACTTTTGGCACCGGGAGAGTCCGCTTTCGGGCGATCGGAAGCGTTGCGCGGCGTGCGCCGGCGAGTGATACTGGCGGGAATTTGCCCCCGTAGCTCAGACGGATAGAGCAGCGGTTTCCTAAACCGTTGGCCGGGTGTTCGACTCACCCCGGGGGCACCACACTCGGTCGGTGCCCGATCCCGGCGACCGCTCGGCCCCACACCGTTGTATACTCACAGGCTGGACCCCGCCGGCGCGAACGGGGTAGACATCGAGACACCAGCGCGGCCTACGTCCAGAGGAGGATCATGATCCGCTTCACGCCCCGTCGTCCCGTGCCAGTGCGCCATCTCCTCCCGCTCCTTCTGCTCGGCCTGCTCGCGGGCCCGGTCCACGCCCAGACGACCTACCTCCCAGGAGCGGAGCCTCCCACCAAGCAGAAGGCGCCTCCGGACTCGGTCATCACGATCGAGGTCCAT
This sequence comes from Candidatus Eisenbacteria bacterium, assembly GCA_005893305.1. Taxonomy (NCBI): domain Bacteria; phylum Candidatus Eiseniibacteriota; species Candidatus Eiseniibacteriota bacterium. Next base: position 6,469 of record VBOZ01000025.1, read on the forward strand.
TCGCTCGCGCCTGGCGTCTACGCGGCGAAGGTGAACTATGTCTGGACCGGCTGGGTCGAGCTTCCCGGCGGGCCCCTCCTGATCGACAGCGGGCTCGATGAGCGGACCGCGGCCGCTCTCGCGGACACGATCCGGGCGCGATCGGGGCCGAAGCCGGTGCAATACGTCGTGAACACCCATGCTCACGGAGACCACATCGGAGGAAACGCCTACTTCGCGGCTTCCGGGGCCACGATCATCGCCCAGTCGAAGGTCGCCGCGAAGATCGATTCGACCACCAAGGCGTCCAAGCCGTCTCTACGCGTCGATCGGAAGAAGTTCCTTGGCCCCGTGGATCGCAAGGTAGAGATCCTTTGGCTGGGGAAGCCCGCGCACACGTCGAACGATTTGATCGTCTACCTCCCGAAGCAAAAGGTGCTCTTTGCGGGCGACCTCATATCGAACAAGGCCATCCCGTTGCTGCTCGATCCCAATTTTGATCGTCTGGGATGGATCGCGTCGGTGGACTCCCTCATGTCGAAGGCGTTCGTCTTCGACAAGCTGATCCCGGGGCACGGGGTCTTGGCGGATCCCGTCGAGGAGGTGAGATTCACCCGCGGCTACTTGACCGATTCGTACGACAAGGCTGCCCGCGTGGCGGCGTGGGGCACGAGCTTGAACGCGGTCAAGGACTGGGCCTACCTCGGCCCGTACGAGGATGCCGAATTCTACAATGAGGTCCACTTCCTGAACATGCGGCGCCTCTACAACCAAGCGCGCGGCATCAAGACCCCCGGCCGGTCCCAGGCGCGCACCATCAAGAGGTAGGGTGCCTGTCCGCGATCGGGCTCTAGTCCTCCTCCCGCTCGTCCTCTTCGGGCTCTCGATCGCCGCGGGCTGTGCCCGGGAGCCCCAGGACGTTCACGAGGCCCGGCTCGCGGCGGAGCGTTTCGTCGCGGCGATGGCGGGGAAGGATCTCGCGGAATTGCGAGAGAGAGCCACCTGCATCGTGTCGCTCCAGTCCGTGCAAGGCGGAAACGTGCTCCGCTTGGGCCCCGCACGGCGCGTCCCGATTTCGCTGCTCGACTCCCTGACGTCCTCGGCGTCCGCCACCCACCAACGGGCGGAATCGCTCTGGGCCCGGCCGGGAGGGGGCGACAAGGATGCGCAATTCGACGAGGTCCGTCGCGCGGCCCGCGTCGAGGTCATTTACCGAAACGCGCTCCGGGCGATCGCCCTCTCGAGGCCCGGCGTGCTGAACGATTCCGAGACCCTCCTCGAGACGCGCGCGATTCGGATGCGGATCCGCTATGCCGGACCCGTGATCGGCCCGAAGCCCGTCGACCGCGAAATGATCCTTCGCCTCTTGAAGGCCCCCGCGGGGAAGTGGATCGCCTTCTCACTCTACGCGGCCGAGGACGATCCCCAGCCCGACGGGGTTTGACCCGCTCCCGGCAACAGTGTTAGCCTACGGCCTGTGCCCCGAGACCCCCGCCCATTGCCGAAGGCCAGGCGATGGGCGTTTCTGCGCTTGAGGAGCCCATGGTCATCATCCTACGGCCCGATGCCACGCCGGAGCAGCGGCACGCGGTCGAGTCACGCATGCGTGAGCTTGGATTTCAGATCGTGCTCGCGCCATCCTCTCCTCGCGTTGTAATGGCCGCGGTCGGAGAGGGAAGCATGCCGCCGCTCGAGGAGATTCGCGCCCTCCCTGGGGTCGCGGAGGCGCGTCCGATTCCGGAGCCGTTCAAGCTCGCCAGTCGCAGCTTTCGCGAAACCACGAGCGTGATCCGGATCGGCAACGTGGATATCGGCGGCCCTTCGGTCGTGATCATGGCGGGGCCGTGCACGATCGAGTCCGAGGAGCAGATGGTGCGAACGGCCGCGGCGGTGCGCTCGGCGGGAGCGACCGTCATGCGCGGCGGCGCGTTCAAGCCGCGCACTTCGCCCTACTCGTTTCAAGGCCTCGGAGAGGAGGGGCTCAAGCTCATCCGCCGGGTCGCGGACTCCCAAGGGCTCCTGGTCATCTCCGAGATCATGGACAAGAGCCAGATCTCCCTCATGGATCGCTACGTGGATATCTTCCAGGTGGGCGCGAGGAACATGCAGAACTACGCGCTCCTTCGCGAGCTGGGGAAGGTCGAGCGCCCCGTCCTGATCAAGCGTGGGTTGGCGGCGACCGTGGACGAGTGGCTCATGAGCGCGGAGTACGTCATCTCCGGCGGGAACGACCGCGTGATCGTCTGCGAGCGCGGCGTGCGCGCCTATGAGACCTACACCCGGAACACGCTCGACCTGAACGCCGTGGCGGTCGCGAAGGCGATCAGCCACCTGCCGGTCATCGTGGATCCGAGCCACGCCGCCGGAGTGAGGGACAAGGTGGTTCCGCTCGCCCGCGCGGCGATCGCCGCAGGCGCCGATGGCCTCCTCGTCGAGGTTCACTACGCGCCCGAGCAGGCGATCTGCGATGGCCAGCAGTCGCTGTACCCCGAACAGTTCGCGGCTCTGACGGCGCAGATCCGCCTGATCGCGGAAGCGGTGGGTCGGAGGTTCTGATGGCGGCCCCCGCCCGGCGCGGCGGGCGCGCACCGAAGGGGAAGCCGGAGCGGCCCAGGACGCAGGCCGACTCGGGAGCGCCCGGCGCGTCGTATCGATGGACCCGCTGGATCGCCTACACCGCGATCGCGGTCTTCGCGATCTACTGGGGCGTCAAGGCGTTCATCGTACACCGCATCGGAAATTACGGCGTCGAGACCGACTTCTACTGGAAGTACGGCTCCGCGGCACGCGATCTCCTCCAGGGTCGGATCAACATCGATAACTACGACTCGAAGGGCTGGGGTTACCCGGCCGCGGTCGCGCTCGTGTCCCTCTTGGGATTCGATACCTTCCGCGCGGCGCAAGTTCTCGGGCTCCTCTCCGCCGTGGCGGCCGCCGCGCTCCTCTACCGCATCCACCGAAGCCTGCTCGGTCCCGGCGTCGCGCTGGCGAGCGTCCTGCTCCTGCTCGGCAATCACAGCTTCCTGATCAATACGTACGAGATCGGGACCGACATGTTCTTCTTCGCGATCGCGCTCGGATCGATGGCGCTCCTCCTGTGTCGCTCGAATCCACGCGGCCGGGAAATTCTCGCGTCAGGGCTGCTCGGCGGCTGGGCGTTCTCGACCAGGTACAACGGTCTCTTCCTGTGGCCCGGCGCGCTCGCGCTCCTGCTGCTTGTCCGGACGGCGGAGGGACCGGCCGCTATCCGCCTTCGACGGGCCGGGATCTGGACGGCCGGCTTCTTCGCCGCGGCGCTTCCCTGGTTGGTCGTCAACGCCGTGCACACGGGGAATCCGCTCACCAACTCGAACTACATCAACGTGGGGTACGCGGTGTACGGCGAGGGGGACTGGGACAAGTATTTCTATGGCGGCGGCCACAAGATCGGGTCGTTCCTGGACATCGTGCGGCAGAACCCGGGTCGATTCGCCACGGTAATGGTGAAAAACACCTTCGACCACCTGCAGCGGGATCTGAGCGAGCTGATCGCCCCCGCATGGAGCATCATCGCGGTCATCGGCGGGGTGCTGCTTCTGATCGAGCGCCCCGGACGGCGCTTCGGAGGGTACGCGCTCCTCTGGGCTCTCTACTTCCTGACCTTGATCCCGGTGTTCTACGGAGCGCGGTTCTCGCTTCCGCTGCTCGCGTTCTGGCTCCTGCTCGCGGCCTGGCCGTTCGTCTCTCCGGCCCTGGGGAAACGGATCGCGGCCGTGGAGCGCTCCTTTCCGCTCCGGACGGTCCTGTTCCTTCTGCTCTGGATCCCGACCGTGGCCCAGGCCTACCAGTGGACCGAGGATCCGGGGAACAAGGAGCGCGTGGGCGTTGGCCCTTACGAGCTCCTCCCGGTCGTCGATTTTCTACGCGAGCAAGGCCCCGGCCAAGCGCTCCTTGCTCGGAAACCACACGCCGCCTTCATGGCGAAGATGCGATTCGTGCCGATTCCGGAAGTCGGCTCGCCAGCCGAGATTCGCGCGTACGCCTTGAAAGAGCACGTGCGATTTCTCCTGGTTTCCGGCATCGAGCTCCGGATGCGGGCGCAGGGCATTCGCCCGTTCTGGACGGAGGGACAGGTGCCAGGGTTCGCGAGGGTGTTCGAGAGCCCCAAGGCGCTCGTCTACGAGGTGCTGCCCGACAAGCCCGGCGCTCAAGCGCCTTGACAGGGAGCGGCGGTCGGCTACACTCGGCGGGCGTTTCGTTGCGCCAACAACAGTATTGACGGGCGATTAGCTCAGCTGGTTAGAGTGCCTGCTTGACATGCAGGAGGTCAGAGGTTCAAGTCCTCTATCGCCCACCACCTCCACAATTCGTATCGGGAATCCCAACCGTTGATTCAGATCGAAGTCGATAGCCGCAGCCTTCAGGCGGAGCCCGGCACCACGCTGGGGGCGCTGTTCCACGAGCAATACCAGGAGGCGTTTCGCCTCGGCGTCGTGGCCAAGCTGAACGGACGCCTGGTCGACTTCCACACCCCCATTCGCGAATCGGGGCGCTTGGAGCTCGTTCCCGTGGAGAGCGCGGAAGGTCTCTCCGTGCTCCGCCACTCGACCGCGCACCTCATGGCCTCGGCCGTGGTGAAGCTCTTCCCGGAGGCGAACCTCGCGATCGGGCCCGCCATCGAGGAGGGCTTCTACTACGACTTCCAGGTGGACCGCCCCTTCCAGCCCGACGACCTCGCTCGGATCGAGGAGTCGATGCACGCGATCGCCGACGAGAACCACCAATTCCAGCGCGGGGAGCTGACGCGGGAGGAAGCGCTCAGCCGGTTTCGGGAGGAGCCGTTCAAGGTCGAGCTCATCGAAGGTATCGCGGATTCCAAGCTGAGCACCTACACGCACTCCTTCTTCACGGACCTTTGCCGGGGGCCGCACGTCCCTCGCACCAAGATGCTCCGGCACTTCAAGCTCTTGAGCGTCGCCGGCGCGTACTGGAGGGGCGACTCGAACCGGCCCATGCTCCAGCGGATCTACGGGACCGCGTTCCCGACCAAGGACCGGCTGAAGGAGCACCTCGAGCGGCTGGAGCAGGCGAAGCTCCGCGACCATCGGAAAATCGGCGCCACCCTGGACCTCTACAGCGTCCAGGAGGACGCCCCGGCGGCGGGCTGATCTTCTGGCACCCGCACGGCGCCGCCATGAGGCGCGTGATCGAGGACTTCTGGAAAACGGAGCACCTGAAGCGCGGCTACTCGATCGTCAACACGCCGCATATCGCCCAGGTCGACCTCTGGCAGCAATCGGGGCACACTGACTTCTACCGCGAGAACATGTACTTCCTGGAGGTCGACAAGAAGGAGTACGTGCTCAAGCCGATGAACTGCCCGTTCCACGTCCTCATCTACAAGCGGAAGAAACACTCGTACCGCGAGCTGCCGATCCGGATCGCGGAGCTGGGCACGGTCTACCGGTTCGAGAAGTCCGGCGTGCTTCACGGGCTCGCGCGCGTCCGGGGGTTCACGCAGGATGACGCGCATCTCTTCTGCACGCCCGATCAGGTCGAGCGCGAGCTCCAAGGGGTCCTCGACTTCGCCCGCTTCATGCTCGATACGTTCGGATTTCACGACTACCAGGTCGATCTGAGCGTTCGCGATCCGGAGCGGAAGAAGGATTACTTAGGCTCGGACGAGGAGTGGGACCTGGCCGAGGGCGCGATCGAGCGCGTCGTGAAGGGGGCCGGCCTTCAGTACCACCGCGCGGTGGGGGAGGCGGTCTTCTACGGCCCGAAGATCGACATCAAGCTGACCGACGCGCTCGGCCGTCCGTGGCAGTGCTCGACGATCCAGTTCGACTTCAATTTCCCCAGGCGCTTCGACATCCAGTTCGTCGGGCCCGACGGCCACGACCACCCCGTCTACATGATCCATCGGGCGCTTCTCGGCTCCATGGAACGGTTCTTCGCGACCTTGATCGAGCACTATGCCGGCGATTTCCCGGTCTGGATCGCCCCCGTGCAGGTCCAGCTGATCACGATCGCCGACGCCCAGATCCCGTACGCCGAGGAGATCCGCACGCTGCTGCTCGAGCGCGGAGTCCGGGTCGAGGCCGACATCCGGGAGGAGAAGATGGGGTCCAAGATCCGGGACGCCGAGCTCCTCAAGATCCCCTACATGCTCGTGCTCGGGAAGCAGGAGGTCGAGAGCCGCGCGGTCTCGGTCCGGAGCCGGAAGAAGGGCAACGAGGGAAGCGTCCCGCTGGGCGCGTTCGTGGAAAAACTCGTTGCCGAAATCGCCGCGAGAACGTAGACTTCGGGCTCGTTGAGTTCCAAGCAGGAGCCGCCGGCTTCTCACCCCGAGGCGCAATGCTACCGGGGTTCGTAAGGCGATGCGCCATCGCGAAAGCCCTGGCCGCACGCAGACGGGTAAGGCGCTAACGCGCCCCCACGCCGTCCCTCGCCCGAGCCGCGCGCCCCCTGCCATAGGATCTTCAAGCCCCGACTAGAGGAGGGAGAAGACTATCGCCACAACCAAGGAAGTCCGGGTCAATGATCGCATCCGGATTCCGTCGGTCCGCGTCATCGGGCCGGACGGCGAGCAGGTAGGAATCTTGGGCATCCGCGAAGCGCTCGCCTACGCCCAGGAGCGCCAGCTGGACCTCGTCGAGGTTTCGCCCACCGCCAAGCCTCCGGTTTGCCGCGTGATGGACTTCGGAAAGTTCAAGTACGAGCAGAACAAGAAGCAGCAGAAGGCGAAGCGAAAGCAGCACGTCACGCACCTGAAGGAAGTGAAGCTCCGCCCGAAGATCGAAGAGCACGATTACCGGTTCAAGGTCGAGCACGGGCGCCGGTTCCTGGAATTGCACGACAAGGTGAAGTTCACGGTGACATTCCGAGGCCGCGAGCTCGCCCACCCACAAGCCGGCCATCGACTCTTGGAGAAGGTGATCAAGGATCTCGAGGGCGTGGGGCACGTGGAAATCCCCGCCCGTATGGAAGGACGGAGCCTTGTTCTCCTTATGGTGCCTCGTCCGTTGGCCGGACGAGCGCCGGAGAAGAAACCGGCCGGCGTCGCCGGCTCCACGAAGCAGTCATCCGCCACCGGCTCGACGAAGCAGCCATCGTCGGGCGGCTCGGTGAAGCAACCATCGGCCGCCGGCCTGGCGAAGCAGAACGCCGCCGCGGGTGCGCCGAAACAGCCGTCGACGAAACCCTAGAGGAGCGAAGATGCCGAAGATGAAGACGAACCGGGCCGCCGCGAAGCGGTTCAAGCGGACCGGCTCAGGAAAGATCAAGCGCGGGCACGCCTTCGCGCGGCACCACCTGGGACTCAAATCGCGCAAGCGGAAACGGCGCCTGGGCGCTTCGGCCATCGCGGAACCGACCGAGCGCAAGCACATTCAAAAGCTCCTACCCTACGGCGGTTGAAGCGTTAGGCTTCGGCCGGCCACGAGGAACGTACCATGCCACGCACCAAAACAGTCGTACCGGGGCGCAAGCGCCGCCGCAAGGTAATGATCGCGGTGAAGGGGAACCGCGGGGGTCGCCGCAAGCTCTACCAGACGGCCCGCGAGACCCTCATGCGGAGCCTGCAGTTCGCTTATCGCGATCGCCGCGCCAAGAAGCGTGAGTTCCGCAAGCTCTGGATCATCCGGATCAACGCGGCCGCTCGGGCCCATGGGCTCTCCTACAACGCGTTCATCCGGGGCCTCAAGACGGCCCAGGTCGAAATCGACCGAAAGGTTCTTGCCGACCTCGCGGTCCGCGACGCCCAGGCGTTCGCCCGTCTGGCCGAGGTAGCGAAGCAGGCGCACGCCGCAGCCTAAGCGAAGACATTGCCCGTGATCGAGCGGATCGACGCCCTCCGAGCCGAGGGTGAGCGTGCGCTTTCCGGGGCCGCGACCTCCGCGGACCTCGAGGCCGTGCGCGTGCGCTTCCTCGGTCGGAAGAGCGAGCTCACGCAAATTCTCCGCGGGCTGAAGGACCTCGAGCCGGACGCCCGCGCGCGAGCCGGGGCTCGGGCCAACGAAGCGCGCGGCCGCCTGGAGGCGCTCCTCGCCGAGGCCGAAGCGCGCGTGCAGGCGCGCAGCGCCCCCGATGCCTCGCGCGACGTGACCCTGCCTGGCCGCCGTCCGCCCGTAGGCCACCGCCACATCATTCAATCCGTGATCCAGGAGATCGAGGAGATCTTCCGAGGTCTCGGCTTCTCCGTCGCGGAAGGCCCCGACGTGGAGGACGAGCGTCATAATTTCGGCGCGCTCAATATGCCCAAAGGGCACCCCGCGCGCGCCGAGACCGACACGTTCTATCTCCGGCCCGACGTCCTCCTTCGAACGCACACCTCCTCGGTTCAGATCCGGGTGATGGAGAAGACGCAGCCGCCGGTACGGATCATCTGCCCGGGCCGGGCATATCGGAACGAGGCCGTCGACGCGACGCATTTTGTGGAGTTCCACCAGATCGAGGGCCTCTACGTCGACGAGGGCGTGAGCATGGCCGATCTGAAGGGGACGCTCGACCGGTTCTTCAAGGAGTTCTTCGGGCCGAAGACCGAGATCCGGTTCGCCCCGTCCTTCTATCCGTTCGTCGAGCCGGGCGCCGTGGTCGACGTCCGCTGCCTCTTCTGCGCGGGGAAGGGCTGCTCCGTTTGCGGGCCGCTCTCGGGCGGCTGGCTCGAAGTGCTCGGCGCGGGAATGGTGCATCCGAATGTGTTCCGCGCGGTGGGCTACGATCCCAGCCGGTGGACGGGATTCGCGTTCGGGGGCGGCATCGAGCGCCTGGTGATGCTCCGGCATGGGGTGCCCGACGTTCGGCTCTTCTACGAGAACGATATCCGCTTCCTGCGCGAGTTCTGAGGTGAGCCGGTGAAGATCACATGGAAGTGGCTCGAGGATTGGGTGGAGCTTCCGGACCGCCCCGAGGATCTCGCCCACCTGCTCGCCATGCGAGGGCTTCCGGTCCAATCGCTGGAGCGAGGGGCCTCGTTCGATCCTGGCATCGTGGTGGGGAGCGTCGTCGAGGTCGCGCGGCACCCGGACGCGGATCGGCTGAGTCTCTGCACGGTCGACATCGGGTCGGAGCGCCTTTCGATCGTCTGCGGCGCGCCGAACGTCGCGGCCGGACAGCGCGTCGCGGTCGCCCAGGTCGGGAGCCGCCTCCCGGACGGCACGAAGCTCCGCAAGACCAAGATCCGCGGCGTCGAATCGCAGGGGATGATCTGCTCCGAGCGGGAGCTTGGGCTGAGCGACGAGTCGCAGGGGATCTGGGTTCTCCCCGGGAACCCTCCCGTCGGGGCGCCGCTCGCTTCGGTTACGGGATCGGCGGATCCGGCGATCGACGTGGAGATCACGGCGAACCGGACCGACTGCATGTGCGTCGTGGGCATCGCGAGAGAGGTCGCCTCCGCCCGAGGCGCGGGGCTGAAGCCGGCACCCGCGCTTCGCGCGGAGGGCGCCGGGGCGCTCCCCGAGGTGAAGATCGAGAACCCGGCCGACTGCCTTCGCTACATGGCCCGCGTGGTGACGGGGCTCAAGGTGGGCCCCTCGCCCGACTGGCTGAGCCGCCGCCTCCAGGCCAGCGGCTTCCGCAGCATCAACAACGTCGTCGATGCGACCAACTACGTGCTTCGCGAATTTGGTCAGCCCATCCACGCGTTCGACGCGGCGAACGTCGGGGGGAACGCGATCCGGGTTCGACGGGCGAAAGCCGGGGAGCGGTTGACCCTCCTGGACGGTCGCGAGGTCGCGCTGACCCCCGCACATCTCGTGATCGCCGATTCGAGGGTGCCGATGGGTCTGGCTGGCGTGATGGGCGGGCTCCCATCCGGCGTGACCGACGCGACGACTGCCGTCGTTCTGGAGAGCGCCCAGTTCGATCCTGCCCTCACGCGGGCGACCGCGCGCTCGCTCGGCATCGCGAGCGACGCCGCCGATCGGTTCGCGCAGGGCGTCGATCCCGAAGGGGTCGCGACGGCTCTCGACGCGACGGCCCGGATTCTCGCGGACGTCGCAGGCGGCAAGGTCGTCCGCGACCGCGTCGATCTCTGGCCAGGACGCGCCGAGCGCCCCCAAATTGCGCTTTCGCTCCGGCGCCTCGCCCAGCTCCTCGGAGTTGCGGTTGAAAAGGACAAAGCAACCCAGGCGCTCCGATCCCTCGGGATCGAGGGGGCGGGCCCGTGGAAGAAACAGGACGGCGACGAGGTCGCCTCGTTCCGGGTTCCTTCCCATAGGCTCGATATTGAGATCGAGGAAGACCTGATCGAAGAGGTGGGCCGGGTCATCGGCTACGACGCGATCCCCCGCCGCCTCCGGGCCGTGTCCACGGCGTATCAGCCGGAGGCGGGCGCGGCCCCATTCGACAACCGCCTCGCCGACCTGGCGCGCGGCTTCGGATTCCACGAAGCCTTGAGCCCGGTTCTCGTGGGGGAGATCCCGCCGGAGGCGCGCCACGGCCTCGAGGACTCGGAGATCTGGGAGATTCAGAATCCAAAGAGCAGGGAGCTGAAGCATCTTCGGGTGGGACTTCTTCCCGGGCTGATCGGGGCCGCCGCGCGCAACCTGCACCACGGCATCCGCGAGGTCCGCTTGGCGGAGGTCGGAAAGGTGTTTCGGGCGAGCCCGCCACCCCTCGGCTCCGAGCGTCACGAGGCGGCCCTCATCCTCGCGGGGAAATCCGACGAGTGGGATCATCCCGGCGCGGAGGAGGATCGCTATCTCGAGCTGAAGGGCGCCGTGGAGGCGCTGCTCCGGGCTTTGGGAATTGACTCGTTCCGCACCGACGCCTACCATGAACCTTGTTGGAAGGTCGGCACCGGCGCCTCGATTCGAGCGTCGGAACGGCGGTTGGGCCGTCTCGGCGAGGTGGCCCCTTCGCTGGCGTCGGCACTGGGCCTGAATCGCCCAGCGTGGGCGGCGGTGTTGGATGTAGCCGCCTTGGCCGCGGTGGTACCCGCGAAGCGGGGGTACCGGCCGGTGGCCCGCTACCCGGCGTCCAAGCGGGACCTCGCGGTCATCGTCCCGGCCGACACGCATCACGCCGATCTGGAGGACGCGATCCGGGCGGCCGGCGGCGCCCAAATGGAGGAAGTCCGGCTCTTCGATGTCTTTGAAGGGGGGCCGGTCGGTGCTGGAAAGAAGAGCATGGCCTACGCTTTGGAATTTCGGGCGCCCGATCGGACGCTCTTGGATCGAGAGGTCGACGGGCTGATGGAAGCCATCGTTCGCGCGCTACAGACAAAATTCGGAGCCACGCTTCGCGGGGGAGCTCCCGCGCGGCGGTCCGGAGGAGTCCCGTCATGACGGTGGACCTGGACAAGCTGGAAGAGAGAATTCAGGCGGCGGTCGGGCTCGTCGCCCGGCTCCGCGAGGAAAAGCGGCGGCTTGAGGCCGAGAACAAGGAGCTACAGGGGCGACTTCGCTCCATGGTCCCCGCCGCGGCGAAGCACGCGGATGACCTGAGGCCGCGTCTCAAGGCATTGGAAGAGGAACGGAGCACCCTTCTCGACGAGCGCCGGGCGGTTGCGCGGCGCGTCGAGGAGATGTTAACCAAGCTGGAGCTGCTGCAGAAGGCGGTCCACGCTTGAGGAGCCACGGTCGGTCCGGGTATTTCCGGGGCCGTCGCAGCAACGATCGATCAGAGGGATCGCGATGACGACCGAACCCAACACGCAGAGCGTGACGATCTTCGGCAGCGAGTACAAGATCCGGGGCGCCGATCCGGACTACATCCAGGTGGTCGCCGCCTACGTGGACGGGAAGATGCGCGAGCTGGAGCAGCGCCTCCCCGCCGGGAGCCAGACGAAGCTCGCGATCCTAGCATCGCTCAACATCGCCGACGAGCTGTTCCGCGAACGAGATGAGCGGACGCGTCGAGACAACGAATTGAGGGACCGCGCCAAGGAGTGGGGGCGCATTCTGAGCGAGACCCTGAGCGAAAAGTGAATCGATCGAACGCGACGACCACCCGGTGACCCGGAGGACTATCGAGTAGCGCAAACCAAACATAGAGTGGAAACGGCACCCTGCCATGCTCGTGATGTGCCAGATATTTTTGAGCCACAACTCAAGAGACGGGGGCCTGAACATCCGGCGGAGTGGTGGTCCGCGTAATGCGGACGACGCGAACCCGGAGCTAGGGCGCCCACCTGGAGATATCCAGGTTCAAAAATCTCGTACCCACGGCATCGGCGGGGCGCTTTTTTATATAGGGAGGTTGATCCCATGACGCTTACCCCGTGGATGGTGCTGCTGATCACGCTCGCCGCCGCGGCCGTCGCCTTCCTTCTGGGATGGGTGGCGCACCGTCGGATCGGCGAGGGCAAGGTCTACAACGCGGAGCAGCTCGCGGCGAAGATCGTCCGCGAGGCCGAGCGTGAAGCGGAAAACCAGAAGAAGAGCGCGCTCCTCGAGGCCAAGGACGAATGGTTCCGGGAGAAGGCGAAGCTGGACCGGGAGGTACAGGGGCAGAAATCGGAAATCCAGAAGTCCGAGCGTGCCCTGCACGACCTGGAATCGAATCTGAACCGGCGGGCCGAGGTTCTGGACAAGAAGGAGCGCGAGCAGAAGAAGCTCGAGCGCGACCTCGAAGTGAAGGGCGAGTCCCTCGTGGAACGGGACCGCGAGCTCACCCGCGTGCTGGGGGAGCAGAACGCGCGCCTCCAGCGGATCAGCGGCATGACGGCCGACGAGGCGAAGTCTCAGCTCATCGCCAACATGGAGAATGAGGCGAAGTCCGAGGCCGCGAAGAGGCTTCAGGAGATCCGCGAGGAAACGACGCGCAACGCGGAGAAGGAGGCGCGGGAGATCGTGACCCTGGCGATCCAGCGCTGCGCGGCCGACCACTCGGCCGAGACCACTGTCTCGGTCGTCCACCTCCCGAACGACGAGATGAAGGGACGAATCATCGGCCGCGAGGGGCGGAACATCCGCGCCTTCGAGACCGCGACCGGCATCGACGTCATCATCGACGACACGCCGGAGGCCGTCATCCTGTCCGGGTTCGACCCGGTGCGCCGCGAGATCGCGAAGCGCTCCCTCCAGAAGCTCGTGACCGACGGACGGATCCACCCGGCGCGGATCGAGGAGATCGTCGCCAAGGTCCAGAAGGAGGTCGAGGACCAGATCATCGAGCTGGGCGAGGCCGCCGTGCTCGAGGTCGGCGTCCACTCGATGCACCCGGAGATCGTGAAGCTCCTCGGCCGCCTCCAATACCGGACCTCGTACGGTCAGAACATCCTTCAACACTCGAAAGAGGTCGCCTGGATCTGCGGCATCATGGCGGCCCAGCTCGGCTTCGACGTTCAGCTGGCGAAGCGGGCGGGCCTCCTCCACGATCTCGGCAAGGCCGTGACGCACGAGGTCGAAGGGGCCCACGCGCAGATCTCGATGGACTTCGCGAAGAAGTACGGCGAGCCGGACGACGTGGTCCGCGCGGTCGGCTATCACCACCACGATCCCACCGCCGAGAACCTCTACGCGGTCCTCGTCATGGCGGCCGACGCGGTCTCGGGAGCGAGGCCCGGCGCGCGCCGGGAGAGCATCGAGAACTACGTCAAGCGGCTGGAAGCGCTCGAGAAGATCGCGGACAGCTTCCCCGGCGTCGAGAAGTCGTACGCGATTCAAGCGGGCAGGGAAGTGCGGATCATGGTCGAGCCCAAGAACGTGGACGATGCCCGGGCCGTCCAGCTCGCCGCGGACGTCGCGCGCCGCGTGGAGCGGGAGCTTCAGTATCCGGGACAGATCAAGGTCGTCGTCATCCGCGAGACCCGCGCCATGGAGTACGCCAAGTAAGACGCCATGAACGTTCTCTTCATCGCCGACATCTACGGTTCGCCCGGCCGGAAGGCCGTCCGTGATCTCATGCCCGAGATCGTCTCCTCGATGGGAATCGACTTCGTCGTGGCCAATGTCGAGAACGCGGCCGCCGGGTTCGGCGTCACGAAGGACATCCTGGTGGAGCTCAAGGGACTGGGCGTCGAGTGCATGACGAGCGGGAACCACATCTGGGATCGCCGCGAGTCGTTGCCGCTCTTGACCGAAGAGCCGCTGCTGCTGCGCCCGCACAATTATCCGCCCGGCGTCCCGGGCTCGGGCTCCCGCATGTTCACGACGAAGGCGGGCGTGAAGGTCGGGGTTCTGAATCTAATGGGACGGGTGTTCATGCGGGAGCTGGAAGACCCGTTTCGCGTCGCCGACCGGGAGGTCGCCGTCCTCCGCGAGGAGGCGAACGTCGTGATCGTCGATTTCCACGCCGAGGCGACGGCGGAGAAAATCGCCCTCGGATGGTATCTGGACGGGCGCGTGTCGGCGCTCCTCGGCACCCACACCCACATCCAGACCGCGGATGAGCGGATCTTGCCGAAGGGCACGGGCTATATCACGGACGCCGGCATGACCGGGCCGTTCGACTCGGTCATCGGCGTGCGGAAGGAGCAGGCGATCCAGAAGTTCCTGACGCTCCTGCCGACCCGCTTCGAGCCGGCCGTGGGCGACGTGCGGCTCAACGGGGTCCACCTCGACATCGATGAAACGACCGGCCGGTGCCGCCATATCGAGCGCCTCTCGCTCTCCCTTGAGCCGGCACCCCGGGCCACGGTGGCGTGAGCATCGCGATGACGGCGGTGCTCCTCGCGGGCGCTCCCATTGCCGCCGAGATCCGCGCCCAGGTGCGCGTTCGCTTCGATCGCCTCAAATCGCAGGGCATCACGCCCGGGCTCGCGATCGTCACCGTCGGGGAGCCCCCCGGCGGCAACCCCTACGTCCGCTCGAAGGTCGCCGCCGCGGAGGAGCTGGGCGCGCGCGCCACGATCACCCGCCTTCCGGGCGATTCGAGCGAGGACCAGGTCCGCTCGCGTCTCAAATCGCTGAGCTCCGATCCGAGCGTCCACGGCGTGATCCTCCAGCTTCCGCTTCCCGCCCAGCTTCACGAAGAGCGGCATCTGGAAGACGTCTCGCCGGAGAAGGACCTGGACGGGCTCCACCCCTGGAACGTCGGGCGGTGGGTGAGCGGGCTGCCGGGGCACCGCCCCGCGACGCCGCTGGGAATCGTCGAGATGCTCGGGCGGCACGTGGGCGACCTGGGCGGCAAGCGCGCGGTTGTAATCGGTAGAAGCCGCATCGTGGGCCGGCCGCTGTCGGTCTTTCTCTCCGAGCGGAGCCCCGGCATGAATGCCACCGTGACGCTCTGCCACTCCGGAACCCAGGACCTCCCGTCGATCACCCGCGAGGCGGAGATCCTCGTCGTCGCGATGGGAAAGCGCCGCGGCATCGGCGCGGCGCACGTCCGGCCGGGAGCCGTCGTGATCGACGTGGGGATCCACGCGGTCGCCAACCCCGCGCCCGGAGCCCGGCGCTACGAGGGGGACGTTGATTTCGAGGTGGTCCGGTCGATCGCATCCGCGATCACGCCGGTCCCCGGCGGGGTCGGTCCGATGACCGTGGCGATGCTCCTACGGAATCTCGCCGACGCCGCCGAAGCCGGCGCGGGGCGCTCGTGAGCGCGAGGTCAAACGTGGCGCGGCTGACGCCCCGGGAAGGGGAGCCGCGGGTCTACTCCGTCTCCGAGATCGCCCAAGCGATCAAGCTCTCCCTGGAGGACTCCTTTCCGAGCGTGGTCGTCCAGGGCGAGATTTCGGGATTGAATCGCCACCGGCAGAGCGGACACGTCTACTTCGATCTCAAGGACGAGCAGGCGCGCATCCGGGTGGCGCTCTTCAAGAGCAAGGTCCGTAGCGCCCACGACGCGCTCTCGGACGGCATCGCCGTGCAGGTCGAGGGGAGAATCGATTTCTACGGCCCGCGTGGAGAGGTCTCTCTCCTGGCGGATCGGGTCTCTCCTCTCGGATACGGCGCGCTTCAAGCCCGGTTCGACGCCCTGAAGCGGAAGCTCGAGGCGGAGGGTCTCTTTCGCGAAGACCGGAAGCGCCCGCTGCCGGCGTATCCGACCCGTGTCGGGATCGTGACGTCTCCGGGCGCGGCCGCTCTGCGCGACATGCTCCGGATCCTGCGCCACCGCGCGCCCTACGTCCGCATCACGCTCGCGCCCGCCGCGGTCCAAGGCGAGGCGGCCGCGCGGGAGATCGCGTCGGCGATCGCTCTCCTGAACGAATGGGGTCTCGTGGACGTGATCATCGCGGGTCGCGGGGGCGGATCGCTGGAGGATCTCTGGGCGTTCAACGAGGAAGCGGTCGTGCGCGCCATCGCGGGATCGCGGATTCCCGTGGTCTCGGCGGTCGGGCATGAGGTCGACGTGACGCTCGCCGACCTCGCGGCGGACCTGCGCGCGGCAACGCCCACGCACGCGGCACAGCAGGTGGTCCCGGCCCGCGAGGACGTCCGGGCCGCGCTGGAGGACCTCTCGAAACACGCGCGGGAGCGGCTCCGTCGAGAGCTCCGCGAGGCCGCCGCTCAGCTCGCCGGCATCCGAAATCACCATGCGCTCCGCGATCCGGCGCGGCGCGTCCAGGATAACCGCCGTGCGTTGGACGATATCGCGGACGGGCTGACGCGGGGACTCTCGGACTGGGTGCTCGTTCGCCGCCGACGCCTGGAGGGATACGCGGGCGTGCTCCAGGCGTTCACCCCCTCCCACGTGATGGAGCGTTCCCGTGAGCGCGTGCAGACCCTGGATCATCGGCTTCGGACGAGTGCGTCCGGGCTGGTCGGCCGGCTTCTGGAGCAGGTTCGCGGGCGTGGCCGGCTGTTGGAATCCTACGATTATCGCGGAGTGCTCAAGCGGGGTTACGCCCTTGTCTGGGACGCCGAGGGCCGGCGGCTCGTGCAGCGGGGTCTGCCGCTCCGGCCCGAGGAAGCGATCCGGGTCCAGTTTCAAGATGCGCAGGCGGACGCGCGCGTGACGCGCGTGCGGCCGCTCGCCGCGGAGGAGACGACATGAAGCGCAAGGGAACGGCGGTCCCGCCGTCCGATACGCCCGGCGACGCACGCACGTTCGAAGCCATGATGGAGCGCCTCCAGGAGCTCGTCGCCCGGCTGGAGACGGGGAATCTGACGCTGGAGGAATCGATCCAGTCGTTCGAGGAGGGAATGGCGCTCGTCCGCAAGTGCACCGGGGTGCTGAGCCAAGCGGAGCAGCGCATCCTCAAGCTCACTCGAGACGCGACCGGGGAGCCGGTCGCCGTGCCACTGGAGGAGGAGGGTGAGGAAGAGGGTGGCGACGAGCTCCCGTTTTGAGCGTTATCTCGCGAAGGTCCGGCCTCGGATCGACGCCGCGCTCGACCGCCTTCTGCCGCCCGCGGCTCGGGAGCCTCGTCCGCTCCACCGCGCGATGCGCTACAGCGTCTTCGCCGGCGGAAAGCGCATTCGTCCGGCCCTCTGCCTCCTGGCCTGCGAGTCGGTTCTCGGACGCGGTGGGCCGGCCATGGAAGCCGCGGCCGCCCTCGAGATGATTCATACCTTCAGCCTCATCCACGACGACCTTCCGGGCATGGACGACGACGACTGGAGACGCGGCCGGCCCACGAACCACAAGGTGTTCGGCGAGGGAATGGCGATCCTCGCCGGCGATGCGCTCCTCTCCTTGGCTTACGAGACGCTCGCGCGGGCCCCGATCGGCCGCCTCCGCGATCCCCGCCCGCTCATGGAGACCGTCACCCGGGCGACCGGGGCGGACGGAATGATCGGGGGCCAGGCGATGGACCTCCTCCTCGAAGGCAAGAGGGTGTCGCTGCGCGGGGTCTATGCGATGCACCGGCGAAAGACGGGTGCCCTCCTGCGCGCGTCCCTTCGGCTGGGCGCGCAGATCGGGGGAGCGAAGGCGGCGGAGCTACGGGCGTTCGACGCCTACGGCGGTCGCATCGGCCTCGCGTTCCAGATCGTCGACGACCTGCTGAACGTCCGCTCGACGCGGAAGCGGATGGGGAAGAGCGCGGGATCGGATCGGGCCCGGGGCAAGGCCACCGCCCCCGGCCGCGCCGGACCTGCCCGGGCCGAGCGGGACGCGGCGAAGCTCCTTCGCGAGGCGGCCCGGATGGCCCCCCGTCTGGGGCGCCGCGCCGCCGAATTCGAATCGCTGGCGGATTACCTGCTGCACCGGACCCACTAGGGGAGGACCCGTGGCGGTCGACGTCGCCTCCAGCCCGCTCTTCCACGCGCTTTCGTGCGGTTTTCTCGTGCAGATGAGCAAGGTGTTGACCTTCCTCGTGCGAGAGAAGAAAATCAACGTACGGCGCTTCGTGGAGACGGGCGGAATGCCCAGCTCGCATGCGGCTTCGGTGTGCGCGCTCACCACGTGCGTGGGGTTTCGTGAAGGGGTCGGTTCGGTGCTGTTCGGCGTCGTCCTCTTCTTCAGCCTGATCGTGATGTACGACGCCGCTGGCCTAAGACGAGCGGCGGGCCGCCAGGCCACGCTACTCAACCGGATTCTTCACGAGCACATCCAGCTGCCGGGGCAGCCGCACGAGCGGCTCCGGGAGCTGTTGGGTCATACGCCGATCGAGGTGCTCGTGGGAGCGATCATCGGCGTCCTCTACTCATTCGCGATCTACCGTCCGCCGGGAGGCATGTGAGCACGAACCATCTGGCCGGCATCAAGGACCCAAGCGATCTCAAGCGGCTCCCCAGGGAGGCGCTCCCGGAGCTCGCGCAGGAAATCCGGGACCGGATCATCCAGGTCGTCTCGTGCACGGGCGGGCATCTCGCCCCAAGCCTCGGCACGGTGGAGATCACGATCGCGCTCCACGCGATCTACGATACCCCCCGGGACATCCTCATCTGGGACGTGGGCCACCAGGCCTATGGGCACAAGATCCTGACCGGCCGGAATTCCCGGTTCGACACGCTCCGTCAGGAAGGCGGCCTCTCCGGCTTTCCGCGTCGCATGGAGAGCGAGTACGACGCGTTCGGCACGGCCCACGCTTCCACCGCGATCTCGGCGGCCCTGGGATTCGCGTGCGCGCGGGACTTAGCGCGCGGGAATCACAGCGTGATCGCCGTGGTGGGGGACGGGGCGCTGACCGGAGGGCTCGCCTACGAGGGGCTAAACCAGGCGGGCGCTCTCGGCACGGATCTTTTGGTCGTGCTGAACGACAATTCGATGTCGATCTCCCCAAATGTCGGAGCGATCGCGCGCTACTTGACGCGGCTCTCCTCCTCGCCGACCTATCGGCGCCTGGAGCACGACGTGTGGGAGCTCTTGGGCAAGGTTCCGGCGGGGGGACGCGCCCGGAAGCTCGTGAGCCGGGTGAAGGAAGGGATGAAGAACCTCATCATCCCCAACATTCTCTTCGAGGAGCTCGGCTTCAAGTATTACGGTCCGATCGACGGCCACGATCTTCCCAACCTGCTCGAGATCCTGAGCCAGCTCAAGGAAGTGAAGGGACCGGTGCTCCTCCACACGCTCACCCGCAAGGGGAAGGGATACAAATTCTCGGAGGACGACGCGCGGAAATACCACGGCGTCGCCTCCTTCGACAAGCTGACGGGGGCCAGCGCGAAGAAGCCGGCCGCGCCCACGTACACCGAGGTCTACGGCCAGACGCTCCTCCAGATCGCGGCGAACGATCCGAAGATCGTCGCGATCAGCGCCGCGATGGCGGACGGGACCGGTCTCGCGAAGTTCGCGACGACCTATCCGGACCGATTCCACGACGTGGGGATCGCGGAGCAGCACGCCACGTGCTTCGCCGCCGGGATGGCGGCGGCCGGAGCCAAACCTTTCGCCACGATCTACTCCACGTTCCTCCAGCGCGCGTACGACCAGATCGTCCACGACGTCGCGGTCCAACGGCTCCCCGTCCGATTCGCGCTGGACCGGGCCGGGTTCGTCGGCGAGGACGGCGCGACGCACCACGGCCTCTTCGACATCCCATATCTTCGCTGCCTCCCCGGGTTCGTGCTCATGGCCCCCAAGGACGAGAACGAGCTCCGGCACATGCTGGCGACCATGGCGGCTTACGATCAGGGGCCGATCGCGGTCAGGTACCCGCGAGGAAGCGGGCGCGGCGTGTCCATGGATGAAGAGCTCCGGGTGCTGCCGATCGGCGAGGGAGAGCTGGTCCGGCCCGGCAACGACCTGCTCCTCGTCGCGTACGGCACCATGGTGGCGACGGCGGAGCGGACCGCCCAGCTGCTCGCGGGCCGAGGGCTGAGCGCGGCCGTCATCAACGCGAGGTTCGCGAAGCCGCTCGACGAGCGCCTCATCATCGAGTGGGCACGCCGCGTGCCGCGCGTCGCGACGATGGAGGAGGGGGCGATCTCCGGAGGGTTCGGTGAGGCGGTCCTCGAGCTCTTCTCGCGCCATCCGATCCCCGGACTCAAGGCCCGCTGCTTCGGCGTACCCGACCGCTTCTTCGATCACGCGACCCGCGAGTCCCTGTTGAGGGCCGCCGGATTGACGCCCGAACCCATCGCCGCCGAGCTGGAATGCTGGCTCCGCGACGAGCCCCGAACGACCCCGGAACCCATCGCCCCCGCCGTCACGAACGCATGACCCTCCCGCCCCGCCACGTGGGGATCTTCGGGAACCGGGACAAGGACGAGGTTCGCGCGCTCCTCCCGTCGCTCCTCCGCTGGATCCATTCGAAGGGCCGCCGCGCCACGGTGGACCGGAGCCTGGCCCGGGGCGTTCGCGGAGCAGGTCCCGGTCTGCCGCTCACGACGCTCGTGAAGCGGGTCGATGTCCTCCTGGTTCTCGGAGGGGACGGGGCGATGCTCCACGCGGCGCGGGCGGCGAGCCGGACCGGCGTGCCGATCTTCGGAATCAATCTGGGCGGGCTCGGCTTTCTGACGGACACGAACGAGGAATCGCTCTACCCGGTGCTCACCCGGCTCTTTCGGGGCGAGTTCCAGGTGGAGCGGCGGATCATGGTGGAGGCGGTCGTTCGGCAGCGCGGAACCCAACGCGCCTGGATGGCGGTCGGTCTCAACGACGCTGTCATCCACGCGCGCGATCGGTCGCGGGTCGTCGCGATCGACATCGGCATCGGACGGACGCCGATCGGGACGTTGGTGGCCGACGGGCTCATCGTCGCCACCCCGACCGGATCCACGGCCTACTCGCTCTCCGCGGGCGGGCCGATCGTCCGGCCGACCATGGAGGCCCTCATCACCACGCCGATCAGCCCGCACACGCTGGCGTTCCGCCCACTCCTCGTCGGCGCCGACGAGTCGGTGCGGGTGCGCGTGCGATCGGGCCACGCCCCGGCGGCCATCACGGTGGACGGCCAGCTCTCGCGTGAACTGGCGACGAGCGACGAGGTGACGATCCGCCGCGCGAAATCGCACGTGGATCTCCTGGTTCTCGAGCGCGGGTCGTTCTACGAGGTGCTCCGCTCGAAGTTCGCTTGGGCGGAGCTGCCGCGCTCCCGAACGCGACGCGGGTGACCGAATGCTCTCGTGGCTCTCGATCCAGGGGCTCGCTCTTGTGGAATCGGTCGAGCTCGCCTTCGACCCCGGCCTGAACGTCCTCACCGGTGAGACCGGCGCTGGAAAGTCGCTCATTCTAGGATCGATCGGGCTCCTCCTGGGCGAGCGCGCGGACGCGGCCTGGCTCCGCTCGGGCGAGGAGCGGGGCTCGGTCGACGGGACCTTCGAGCTCAAGGACAGGCCGGACTTAGTCGAGTCGCTGCTCCCGCTCGGCGTCGAGCCCGAGGATGGACGGCTCCTCCTTCGGCGCGAGATTCATCCCGACGGGAAGAGCCGGGCGTTCGTGAACGGAAGGCCCTCGCCCGCCTCCCTCCTCAAGACGGTGGGGGACCTGCTCGTCGACCTGCACGGCCAGCACGAGCACCAGCTGCTCCTAAGCCCGGACCGGCAAGCCGACTTCTTCGACGCGTGGGCGGGTCTCCTGGGCGAGCGCCGCGCATTGGAAGAAGAGCGTAGCGCCCTCGTCGAGGAGCGCCAGCAGCTGCGCCGGGAGCGGGAGCGCTGGGAACGGGAGCGCGCCGACGAGGCGACCATCCGGGAGGACTACGAAGAGCTTCGTGTCGCGGCGCTCCATCCGGATGAGGAAGAGAACGCGAAGCGGGACCGCGCGCGCCTTCAGCATCGGGGGCGCCTCCTTCAGGGTTTCGCTGACGCCCGCCGAGGCCTCGCCGGCGAGGAGACCGGCGCCTCGGAGCGGCTGAAAGGGGCGGTCCGGGCAATCCGGGCCCTCGAGAGCCTGGACCCGGATACTTCGTCCCTCGCCGCGGAGGCCGAGCGGATCCTGGACGAGGTTGGCGAGCTCGATGGACGTCTCGAGCGGATGGAGGACGGCCTCTCGGAGGAGCCCGTGGACCTCGAGGCGCTCGAGGCGAGGCTGGACCTGCTCCACCGACTGAAGCGAAAGCACCGGACCGACGTGCCGGGGCTCCTGACGCTCCGGGACACGCTCGAGACGAAGGTGCGGGACTTCGACCCCGCCGGGCGCGAGCTCACGCAGGCGGAGCGGGCCCACGACGATCGCCTCCAGAGGTTCGAGCTCAGGTTGGACGCGCTGATGACGCACCGAGGCGACCGCTTCGGGGCGTTCCAAGAGGACGTGGGCGCGCGGCTCTCGCGGGTCGGGTTCTCGCGCGCCGCGCTCCGGGTCCGCGCGGCGGAGGTCGACCGATCCCGGGCGGCGGTTGACCCCGCCGCGATCCCGACCCTAGAATTCGCGTTCCAACCGAATCCGGGCGAGGCGGAGCGCCCGCTCCGACGAATCGCGTCCGGGGGAGAGCTCTCGCGGGTGATGCTGGCAATCAAATCGTTGATGGCGGAGCGCGATCAGGTGGCTGTCCTCGTATTCGACGAGGTCGACCAGGGGATCGGCGGCGCCGCGGGAGAGGAAGTGGGCCGACTGCTTCGCACGCTCGGTGAACGTCGTCAGGTGCTCTGCATCACGCATCTGCCCCTCATCGCGGCCTATGGCACGCGGCACTTCGAGGTGTCCAAGCAGACGCGGAAGGGGAGGACCACGTCCACGGTCCGGGCGCTGGCTCCCGACGAACGGGAGCTTGAGGTGGCACGATTGCTCGCGGGGGACCGCGTGACGCCGACGACGCGGAAGCAGGCGCGGGAGCTCCTCGACGCGGCCGGCGAGGCGCGCGCCGGTACGCCGACGCGCGTCCGGGGAGCGGGGGCGCGGGCCGCGGGGGCGCGGGGCGCATGATCGGTCCGACCCTGGAGGAATACCGGCGATACGCGCGCGATTCGAACCTGGTCCCGGTCACGCGGGAGATCCTGGCCGACTTTGACACGCCCGTCTCCGCCTTTGCCAAGCTGAATCGCGGGGATGCCTCGTTCCTCCTGGAGAGCCTGGAGGGAGGGGAGACGTGGGGCCGGTTCTCGATCCTCGGCTTTCGACCGTCGATCGAGTTCCGCTCCAAGGGAACGGCCATCGAGATCCACAAGACCCAGCGTCTGACCTCGGATGACCCTCTCGAAGCCCTCCGGTCCCTGCTGAGCGAGTTCCGTGCGGCCCCGGTTCCGGGGCTCCCGCGGTTCAGCGGCGGAGCCGTGGGACTGATCGGCTACGACTACGTCCGATTCCTAGAGAAGCTCCCGGCCCGGCTGAGCGACGATCTCAGCCATCCTGACCTCCACTTCGTCTTCCCCGACATCGTGCTGGTGTTCGACAATTTCCGCCATCGCCTCAGGTTCGTGGTTTGGAGCCGTCCCGATAAGGACCCGGACCGGACGTACCGGGAGGCGGTCGCGGCCATCGACGAAATGGTGGCGCGTCTTGGGGCCCCGCTCCCCGCGGCTCCTCCGACGCCTCATCTGAATGGCGATGTAAAGTTCACAAGCACCATGGGTGAAAAAGCTTACAAAGGCGCAGTATTGAAGGCCAAGGAACACATCCGGGCCGGAGACGTGGTCCAGGTCGTGCTCGCGCACCGGCTCGAGGCGGCTGTCCCGGTGGCCCCGTTCGACGTCTACAGGGCGCTCCGCGTTCTGAATCCGTCGCCCTATATGTTCTATCTACGGTTCGGCGAGCGGGCCGTGGCAGGCTCATCGCCCGAGATCCTGATCCGGGTCAGCGGGGATCGGATCTCGCTTCGACCCATCGCGGGCACTCGTGCCCGGGGCGCCGACCCGGAGAAGGACGAGGCCCTGAGCCGGGAGCTTATGGCGAGCGAGAAGGACCGCGCGGAGCACGTGATGCTGGTCGACCTGGGGCGAAACGACGTCGGGCGGGTCGCGCGCATCGGAAGCGTGAAGACGACCGCCTTCATGACCCTGGAGCGCTACTCCCACGTGATGCACCTGGTGAGTCACGTGGAGGGGAAGCTCCGCGAAGGCCTCGGCCCCTTCGACGTACTGCGCGCCTGCTTTCCCGCGGGCACCGTCAGCGGAGCGCCCAAGAAGCGCGCGATGGAGCTGATCGAGGAGCTGGAGGGAGCGCGTCGCGGTGCCTACGCGGGCGCGATGGGCTACTTCGATTTTCACGGGAACGCCGATTTCTGCATTACGATCCGGACCGCTGTCTTCGACGGCGGCCGCGTTCAGTGCGGGGTCGGGGCAGGGATCGTGGCCGATTCCGATCCGGACGAGGAATGGACGGAGACGCAGAACAAGGGGCGCGCGGTCGAGGAGGCCGTTCGTCTCGCGGCTCGGGGGCTCGACACGTGATCGTGATGATCGACAACTACGACTCCTTCACCTGGAACCTCGTGCAGTATTTCGGGGAGCTTGGCGACACGCCTGTCGTGAAGCGAAACGACGCGATCACGGTCGACGAGATCCTCGCGATGCGGCCGCGGGCGATCGTCATCTCGCCGGGGCCGGGCCGTCCCGCCGCGGCGGGCGTGAGCTCAGACGTCGTGAAGCGCTGCTCCGGGAAGATCCCGATCCTCGGCGTCTGCCTGGGGCACCAGTGCATCGGAGAGGTCTTCGGCGGCAAGGTCGTCCAGGCGGAGCGCTTGGTGCATGGGAAGACCTCCGCCGTCATCCACACTGGGCGCGGGCTCTTCCTCGACATCGACAATCCGTTCCAGGCCACGCGGTATCACTCGTTGATCGTGGCACGCGAGGGTCTCCCGGACTCGCTGCAAGTGATGGCCTGGACCCCGGAGAACGAGATCATGGCGCTCCGGCACAAGGAGCACGAGACGTGGGGAGTCCAATTTCATCCCGAATCGATCCTCACGACGGTCGGGAAGGACATCCTCCGAAACTTCCTCCTCCTTCTGCCAGCACCCACGCCCGCCGGAGGGCGATGATCCGCGAGCTCCTCCCGCGGCTCCTGCGCGGAGATCGGCTCACCCGCGAGGAAGCGGCGGCGGCGATCGGCTCCATCGTCCGCGGTGAAAACGACAACACCGTGGTCGCGGCCTTCCTGGTCTGCTTGGCGCAGCGCGGAGAGTCGGACGAGGAGCTGACCGGTGGGGCCGAGGCGCTCCGCGCCGCGGCCGTTCCGTTCCCGGCGACGAAGGGGCCGATCCTCGATACCTGCGGCACGGGTGGGGACGGCTCGGTCAGGACCGAGATCGCGGACGCTCCAGCCTTCTCGTAGGCCATCGCGATCGCGGCCGGCTCGTACTGCTCTCGAAGAACGCCGGCGCTGGGCGACGAACGCTTCACCTCGGCGCCAAGATCGAGATCGGACCTCACGGCGCCGCGCGCGCGCTCGCCGAGACCGGCTTTTGCTTTCTCTTCGCGAGGCGGTTTCACCCGTCGATGCGAAACGTGGCTTTCGTGCGGGAATCGCTTGGCGTCCGAACCCTTTTCAACTGGCTCGGCCCCCTCGCCAATCCGGCGCGCGCGACGCACCAACTGGTCGGTGTCCCGGAGCGGTCCCGGCTCGAGGCCATGGCGCGCGTCCTCCAGGCCCTGGGGGTCTCGCGGGCGCTCGTGGTCCACGGCGCCGGCGGCCTCGACGAGCTCTCCCTCGAGTCGGGCAATGAGGCGTTCCTTGTAGAGCAGGGGAGCGCGCCTCGCCCGGTATCGATCGAAGCCGCCGCGCTTGGGCTGGCGCCGGCTCCGGCCCCGGCGCTCGGCGGGGGAGACGCGGCACAGAACGCGGTCCACGTGCGCGCTGTCCTATCGGGGGAACGGGGCCCGCGACGGGATGCGGTGGTCTTGAACGCGGCCGCGGCCCTCTGGATCGCCCAGCGGGCCTCGAGCCTGGAAGAGGGCGCGCGCCTCGCGGCGGAGTCGCTTGACTCGGGCGCGGCGAAGAGCACGCTTGAGCGTTACGTCGAGATTTCCCAGACGGCAGGGGAGGAATAGTGGACTTCCTTACCACCATGGCTCGCGAGCGGCGCGAGCTTGTTCTCCGCGAGGAGCGGCGCGTTTCCACGGCCGAGCTTCGCGATCAGGCCGAAATGCGAAGCGCCGACGTCCGGCCCTTCGGTCAGGCGCTCCGCCGCGGCGACCAGGGCGGCGTCCGGGCGATCGCCGAGGTGAAGCGTTCGTCGCCCAGCGCCGGCGTTCTTCGAGAGCAGTACGAGCCGGCCGCGATCGCGATGGCCTACGAGAAGGCTGGAGCGTCCGCGATCTCGGTCCTGACCGAGCCGTCCCGCTTCGGCGGGGCCATCGAGCACCTCTCGCGGGTGCGGGATCGCGTTCAGCTTCCGGTCTTGCTCAAAGATTTCGTGATCCACGAGCGCCAACTCTATCAGGCGCGCGCGGCGGGCGCCGACGCGGTGCTGCTGATCGTGGCCCTCCTGGACTCCACCCAGCTTCTCGATTACGCGTCCCTCGCGCGCGAGCTCTCGCTGGAGCCCTTTCTTGAGATCCACGAGGAGCGCGAGCTGGAGCGCGCGCTCCTGGTCCCCGGGGCTGGAATCGGCGTCAACAACCGGGACTTGCGCTCCCTGGAGATCCGCCAAGGCTGGGCCGAGCGGATCATCCCTAAGATTCCCGCCGACCGGCTCCGCGTGGCGGAGAGCGGATACCGCGAGCCTGCCGAGCTGGAGGCCCTGGGCCGCGCCGGGGCTGACGCGGTCCTGGTCGGGGAGAGCCTTCTCAGGTCGGAGTCCCCGGGGGAAGCGCTCCGCGCGCTCCTCGGAGGGAACGGGGCATCGAAGGGGGACCGAAAGGAATGAGAACTCGGATCAAGATCTGCGGCATCACCCGCGCCGAGGATGCGCGGATGGCCCTCGACGCCGGAGCGGATTATGTCGGCCTGGTCTTGACGAAGAGTCCCCGCCAGCTATCCCTCGAGCAGGCGAAGGCGATCCGCGCCGCTCTTCCGGCGGAGGCGGCCGTCGTCGGCGTGTTCGCCGAAGAGCGCCCGGATCAGGTGGCCCCGTTCGCGCGGGACCTCGCGCTTCACGCGGTCCAGGTAGCCGGGTGGCTCGACGCGAGCCCCGACATCTCGTGCGAGGTCTGGCACGTGCTCCGCGGCGCCGAGCTTCCGGACCCAGCGCAGCTCCCCATGATCCCACTGCGCACGTACCTTCTCGACGCCCATGACCGGACACTCGCGGGGGGTACCGGGAAGCGCTCGGACTGGGCCTGGGCCAAGCTCTGCGTCCAGCACGGCCGGCGCCTCTTCGTGGCGGGAGGTTTGAGCGCCGGGAACGTGGAGTCGCTGATCTTCCAGGTTCGGCCCTTTGGCGTGGACGCATCGAGCGGCCTCGAATCCGAGGTCGGGAAGAAGAGCCTGGAGAAGGTGCGGGCGTTCGTGGAGCGGATCCACGAAGCAGACCGGACCCGCCCGAAGAGCTCGTGAGCGCCGTGAAGCAGAGCGTCGCGCCTACGCCGGGGCGCTTTGGCGAGTTCGGCGGCGTCTACGTCCCGGAAACGCTGATGACGCCGGTGCTCGAGCTGGCCGCCGCCTACGAGGCGGCCCATCGCGATCCGGCGTTCGGGACCGAGCTGGAGCGCGAGCTCCGCGACTTCGCCGGCAGGCCGACACCCCTCCAGCCTGCCCCACGCTTCGCGGAGGCGTCGGGTCTCTCGCGCGTCTACCTGAAGCGGGAAGATCTCCTCCATACGGGCGCCCACAAGATCAACAACGCGATCGGCCAAGCGCTGCTCGCGCGCCGGATGGGGAAGTCCCGCGTGATCGCGGAAACGGGCGCGGGGCAGCACGGTGTCGCGACCGCGACCGTGTGCGCGCGCTACGGCCTCGAGTGCGTCGTGTACATGGGCGAGGTCGACATGGAGCGCCAGCGGCCCAACGTCGAGCGGATGAAGCTGCTGGGCGCCGAGGTGCGGGCCGTCGGCTCGGGGAGCCGCACCCTCAAGGACGCGATCAACGAGGCGATGCGGGACTGGTCGGCCAGCGTCCGCACCACGCACTATCTTCTGGGCTCCGTCCTCGGCCCGCATCCCTACCCGACCATGGTGCGTGATTTCCAGACCGTGATCGGACGCGAGGCCCGCGCTCAGATCGTGGAGCGTGAGAAGCGGCTGCCCGATCTACTCGTCGCCTGCGTCGGGGGCGGGAGCAACTCGATCGGGCTCTTCCACCCGTTCCTGGGGGACGAGAGCGTCGCGATGGTGGGTGTCGAAGCGGGTGGAGAGGGGATCGCGTCGCGACGCCACGCCGCGCGATTCGCCGAGCCCGCCACCGGCGTGCTGCATGGAACCCGCTCGCTCGTGCTTCAGGATTCGGCCGGGCAGGTGAGGGAGACCCACTCGATCTCGGCAGGGCTGGATTATCCAGCCGTGGGTCCCGAGCACGCCGCGCTCGCCGCCGCGGGCAGGGTGCGGTACGACTCGGTCACCGATGACGAGGCTCTGGACGCGTTCGATCTCCTCGCTCGTAGGGAAGGGATCCTCCCCGCGCTGGAATCGGCCCACGCGGTCGCGTACGTCGCGCGGGAGGGGAGGCGGGGCAAGATCGACCGGCAGGCGCTTCTGGTGATCAACCTCTCGGGCCGCGGCGACAAGGACCTTGGAGTCGTCGCGGAGGCCCGGTCGCGGCGGCGCTAGTGCCTCGCGTTCCGGGCGACCATGTGAATTCCCCAGCGGAAGGACGGCACCACAAGCTTCGGCCCAAGGAGCAATAGCTTCGCGGCGTTGAGGGCCATCCCGGCTTCGGGCTCGGTAAAGTCCATGGAGAGGGAATAGGCCGAGCTCGTCACCAAAAGCCCCGCCCTCTCCATGAACGCCGTCAATTCCCGCAGCACGTAGATCCGATTGTGCCCGTGACCGTGAATATCCTCATCGCCCACCTCCCAGGTCGGCCAATCCAGGATGGGCCGATTCAACAGGAGGAGGATGCGCTTTTGAAGAGACGCGAGATTGGGAGTTCCAAAGACAAGCGAGCCCCCGTCGGTGAGCATGCTCTTCAGCTTCGAGAAGATCCGCACCGGATTCGCCAGCAAATGCTCGAATACCTCCGTGAACACGATCACGTCGAATCGCTGCCCGCCGAAGGGCAGCGCCGGAGAGGTGATGTCGTGGGTCTCGAAGCCGATGTCATGGTCGGCGCACCGCTGCCGGAACCCGGAGGTGTAATCGATCGTGAAGATCCTGTGCGGCGTCAGCTTCTTCAGCAGAAACGTGAACTGCGTTGTCCCGATGTCGAGCAGGTCGCCCTGAGTCGGGCAAGCCATTGCCACGAGCCGGAAGATCTCCTGCAGCCGGCGATAGTGCCGCTCTGAGTAGCGGAGCTCGTAGTCCCTGCTGTCGTTCGTGAAGAAGGAGCCGTCGCCCGTCTCACGAGTAACGTTCCATAGCTCTTCCAGGGAGAAATCGCGGCGAGCAGGACCTTCGGACATAGTGGGGCATGGTGCTGGACGTTCCGGGCGTTGTACAGAGTGAAAACGGCGGGCGAACCGCTGGAACGCGTGGTAAAGTCCGTCCCCGACGATGCAGACCATTCCCGGCCCAGCGGTAGAAAGCCCCGCCCGATCCCGCGCGATCCTCGTCGTCCCGTGCTACAACGAGGAGCAGCGCCTGCGCGTGGATGAGTTCGCGGCGTTCTTCGCGGCCGTCCCTGATGTGGACGTGATCTTCGTGGACGACGGGAGCCGTGACCAGACGGCCGCCGTCATCCTCGCCTTCTGCGAGAAGTTTCCGGCTCGCGCCTGGCTGTTGCAGCTGCCGCGAAACGTGGGGAAAGCCGAGGCGGTCCGCCAAGGCTTCCTCGCCGCGCTCGCCAAGCCGGCCGACTTCATCGGCTTCTGGGACGCCGATCTCGCGACGCCGCTCGACGCGGTCCCCAGCTTCCTCGCCCAGTTCGTGGCGCGCCGCGAGCTGGAGATGGTGCTGGGCTCGCGCGTGCTGATGCTGGGCCGTGCCATCGAGCGCAATAAGCTGCGCCACTACGCGGGCCGATGCTTCGCGACGATCGTGTCGTGGATCCTGGACCTCCCGACGTACGACACGCAGTGCGGCGCCAAGCTCTTCCGGGTCACCCCGACCCTGGTCCACATCTTCGGATCTCCATTCCTGTCGCGATGGGTGTTCGACGTGGAGATCCTCGCCAGGCTCTCGGAGGAGCGCGCGCGTTCGGGGGGTCTTCCGTCCAAAGAGTGCGTCGCCGAGCTGCCGCTCCAGGCATGGCAGGATGTAAAAGGCTCAAAGATCGGCCCGTTCGAGATCTTCCGGGTCGTTCGCGACCTGTGGCGGATCCGACGATGGTACATGCAGGCACTGGACGAGGCCGAAGGCATACGGGAGGAATCCGCATCGTCTCCGGGCTCGAGCCAACCGACCCCTGGGGATGCCCCCGCGAAATCGGGCCCTGTGCTGACAACACCGTTCGTGCTCGCGGTCGTTCTTGTATGGGCCGTCGCGTCGCTCCGCCTCTTCTTCAGATCGGGGTCGGGCGAGCACGACACGTTCATGATGGCCGCCGGCGTTGTGCGCGGCGCCCAAACAGGGGACGTGATCAACCCGCTTTGCTATGACCCGGGCCTTCAGTTTCTCTTCTACTACCTCTTCCACTTGTTCACCGTGTCCTGGATTCCATCGGCGGCGAACGTGCTCGGGATCATGAATGTGGCCGGGGGCCTGTCAGGGCTCGCGACCCCATTCCTGCTCGCGATCGTGCTCACTCCGGCCATGCGCGACCCGGCCCGCGCCCGCCTGGCCGTGCTGCTGTTTCTCGTCGGTCCCCTCTACCTCTTCACCGTTTCGTATGGACACCCGTTCTCGGTGGCGCTGCTGGTCTTCCTTCTCTCCTGGGTCCTCCTGCGACCGCTCTTCGGCCTCTCCCAGAGCCGTCTCGGATGGGCCCGGATCGCGGCAGCTGCGGCGATCCAATCCGTCGCGCTCATGATTCGATTCGAGCAGGTCGCCGTCTTCGCGGTGTTGATGCTCGGCGTGGCGGCTCTGGGACGTGAGCGCGTCTGGCGGAGATTGGCGATCTCGGGCGGCACCTTCGCCGCGGCGGTGACCGCGTGGCTCGTGGTCCGGAATCTCCTTGTACCCCACGGCAAGTCGTTCGCAAGCAAGGTCCCCGTTCTGCTCAGCGCGCTTCATCCCGCGCAGGCAAGGTGGGGCACGGTCCACTTACTTTCCGAGGTGGGCTTGCCGCTCCTGGCCGGCGGCGCGTGGATCGCGTTCGACGCGGCCCGCAGACGGAAATTCGGGCTCCTCCTTCTGGGCTTGGCCGGCGTTCTGCCGACCATCGCCATCTACCTCGGAAACCCAAGCCCGCCGAGGCATTTCTACGTCGCGGCGCTCGGGCTCGCGTGCCTGATCGCGGCCGGCATCTCCAGCCGGCGGATCACGCGCTGGAATGTGGCGCTTCCCGTCATCCTGGCCGGGAACCTCGTGCTCCCATGGGCGCTGATGGCCGTGGATGGGAGGACCTATCCGGATCGCGCGATGGTCACCTACAACGTCCTCGAGCGCACGGAGAGGGACAAGGCGCAGATCCGAGCCGCGTTTCCGTTCTACGCCCGCCTCATGGAGCAGGCGCACGGCCGGACAGTCGTGGTCTTTGGGAGCTGGATCCACGTCGCGGAGCTCATGTCGGGCCTTGTCGATGTTCCGGGCACCACCATCGGACGGGCTTCGATCTCCGGTGTGAAGTCCGCGCTGGAGATGCGCGGGCTCGGCATGGACGTGTACGCGGTCGAGACCTACGATCCCGCTTACGTGGAGGCCGCCGAGAAGGAACTGCGAAAGACGAACCCGGACGTCATGATCGTTTCCCTCGTCGAGGGTGGTCCCAGGATCAACGATCTGCACCTGACGATTCCCTCCGAGGTCTACTGGTGGGGGGCGTAGCAGGATGGCCCTGCCGCGCGTGTGATCTCCGCGCCCGAAGCGCTCAAGCGTCTCCGCGAAGGGAACCGCCGATTCGCGTCCGAAGCCGGCAGCGCGCGCGAGGTCGCGACGCCGGCGCGCCGGCGCGAGCTCGCCGCGGGCCAAGAGCCCTTCGCGATCATTCTCGGGTGCTCCGACTCGCGAGTGCCGGCCGAGATGGTCTTCGATCAAGGACTCGGCGAGCTCTTCGTGATCCGGGTCGCCGGCAATATCGTCGCGCCTTCGCAGGTCGGGAGCGTCGAGTTCGCCGCGGAGCGGTTCGGCACGCTGCTGTCGGTGGTTCTGGGCCACTCGAAGTGCGGCGCCATTCAGGCGACGCTCGAGGAGCTGATGCGCCCTCGCGAAGCCCAATCGCGAAATCTGCAGTCGATCGTCGACCGCATCCGGCCGTCCGTGGAGCCGCTGCTCGCGACCCACCTGCGCCACGAGCACGACGCTCTGGTGGAGGAGGCCGTTCGGGCCAACATCCGCCGGTCCGCGAGCCAGCTCCGCCACGGTTCCGAGATTCTCGACCACCTCGTTCGGAACGACGGATTCGTGGTGGTGGGGGCGGAGTATTCACTGGACACCGGGATCGTCGACTTCTTCGACGGCGCGCCGGGGGACTAGGGCGCGGCTCCCGGGCCTTTCCAGACCGGGCTCGACTCTGTAGAATGATCCGTTCTTGCGCCCGTAGCTCAGCTGGATAGAGCGTCTGCCTCCGGAGCAGAAGGCCAGGGGTTCGAATCCCTTCGGGCGCACCAACTCAAACATGGCCGATTCCCCGAGTTCGTTCCGCTGGACCGAGCGGCGTATGGCGCGCCTCGCCACAATGCTGATCAGCGGCGCGGTCGTGGTGGCTGATCTTCTTCTCCTGTTCGTCTTCGTACGGTCCGCTTCCACCCTCCCTGGGGGCTGGAAGGCCTACTGGTATATCCCCGCGGCGATCGCCGGCGTATTCCTCTTCGCCCTGTATCGCTTCCGCCGTCAGCTCTTCCTTTTCCTCCAGGACGAATAGCGCGCAAATCGGGGCACGGAGATTGCATTTAACTCCGCGCCGTGGAGTCCCAGTCCCGGAAAATCATGCAACCTGCAACGGATGACCTTGCAGGCAACGAGCTGTTCTTTGCCACCCTCCAGGAAATTACCAGCCTGATCAATGGCGGGAGGGCGCAGGAGACCATCTTCGAGTCGGTCTTGAGCTGCGCGCTCCAGATGCTCCACGCCCAGGCGGTCTTCCTCATCACGGTGGACGGCGGTCGGATTCGGAAGTTCGCGCGCCGCGTCTCCCCGGATGGTCAGCTCCACAACCTCGAGCGCT
This sequence comes from Candidatus Eisenbacteria bacterium, assembly GCA_005893305.1. Classification (NCBI taxonomy): domain Bacteria; phylum Candidatus Eiseniibacteriota; species Candidatus Eiseniibacteriota bacterium. Next base: position 39,811 of record VBOZ01000025.1, read on the forward strand.
ACGAGCTGCCGAATCACGCCGGAATCTCGCGCTGGGTGCTCCTCGAGGGCCAGCCGGTGCACGTGCCGGACGTCGGCACGGATCCGCGGTACCACCCGAGCGTCGACTCCCTACCGGGCCTGCGGACGTCGGCGGTCCTGGCCGCGCCCCTCAAGGTAAGGGACGCGGTCCTCGGCGTGCTGGTGGCGGTGAACCGGGTCCAGTCGACGCCGTTCGATATGCGCCATCTTCGCGTTCTCTCGCTCCTCGCGAACCAGACCGCGATCGCGATCGAGAACGGGAAGCTCTATCGGCGCGCGGAACAGCTGGCGGTGACCGACGACTTGACCCAGGTCTACAACTACCGATTCCTGAAAATGGCGCTCCGGCGCGAAGTGAAGCGCGCGGCCCGATTCAGTCAGCGGTTCTCCGTGCTGATGATCGACGTGGACAATCTGAAACGCTACAACGACCAGAACGGGCATCTGCGGGGGAGCGAGGTGCTCCGCCAGGTCGCCCAGATCCTGGTGCGGGAGGCGCGCTCGATCGACCTGGTGGCCAAGTACGGCGGGGACGAGTTTGTCGTCATCCTTCCGCAGACGCTGCGGGACGGCGCCCACGTGCTCGCCGAGCGGGTGAAGCAGTCGGTCGAGTCGACCGCGTTTCCCCTCGTGCTCCCCGGCGTGATCACGGTCAGCCTCGGCGTCGCGACCTACCCCGAGAACGGCTTTACCGCGGGGGAGCTTTTGGAAGCAGCCGACCTCGGCCTTTATTCCGCGAAGCAGGCCGGCAAGAACCAGGTCGCGGCCGCGCCAGAGATCCCCGCAGGCACGGCCCGCGCCAAGATGGAGGGTTCGAACAGCCCCGAGGAGGGGGACGGGGAATCGTTTTGACTCACCACGCGGGCCCCGCTAAGGTCTGCCCGTGCCCGCAACGCTTCACGACCCCGCGCTAGTTCTCCTCTCGCTTCTCGCCGTCGGATCTCTTGTCTTTGGCGCGCGCGCGATCATCACCACGGGCCGCATTTCCCCGCCCTCCCTCCGAAAGGTGCTCCACGCCGCGGTGGGGGCGTGGACCCTCCTCGTCACCCCCTTTTTCCAGCATCTCGGCTGGGCGGTGGTCCCTCCCGTTCTGTTCGGCGCGCTGAACGCGTCGGGGAAGGCCAAGAGCCTCATGCCGACGATGGCTGAGACGCCCGCGGAGGCACGCGGGCTATGGACGTTCCCGCTCGGGGTGCTCGTCACCTACCTCCTCTTCTGGGAGGAGAGCGGTCGAAGAGCGATTCTGGCAGGTCTCGCGGCGCTCGCCTTCGCGGATCCGATCGCTGCGGTCGTCGGCTCCCGATTCGGTCAACGGCGCTTCCAAGGGTTTGGGCACGGCCGTACCGTCGAAGGGTCGGCCGCGTTCTTCCTGGTGGCCGGAATCGGGATCGGGCTTGTGGCGTCGGGAGGCGGGGGAGAGGCGTTCCCCTGGCGCATGGGGATCGGATGCGGCCTCGCGGGGGCGGCGGCCGAGGCGCTCACGCCGTCCGGATGGGACAACGTGACGATCCCGCTCACCGTCGCCGCCGCTTACAACCTCCTCGCTTGAGATGCTGATCACGGGCGCAACCGTCGTCGCGCTCGCGCTGGCAACGGCCGGTGCCGTGGTCGTTCGGGTCACGGGGCAGGGGACCCGGGCGGGCGCGGGCGCGGGGCTGGTCGTCGCGTACCTCTGCATCCTTGGCCTGGGCCCAGGCGCGCTCCTCCCGCTCGCTGTGTTTGTTCTCGGGGCGGGCGCCCTCACGCGCCTCGGCCGCCCGACGAAGCAAGCTGCCGGCGCCGCCGAGGCGAATGAAGGGAGGCGCGGCGGATGGCACGTCGCGGCGAAGCTCGGCATTCCGGCTCTCCTCGGGATCGCCGGGATCCTAGGGCACCGTGGTCCCCCACTTTCGTTCGCTTTCGCCGCCGCGTTGGCGGGCGCGTTCGCGGATACGAGCGGGACGGAGATCGGGCCTCTGGGAGGCGGCTTCGCGTTCGCGCTCCGCGATGGACGTTTCAGGCGTCTGCCACACGGGACGCCGGGGGGAATCAGCATGACCGGCTTGATCGCCTCGGCGGTGGCGGCCGCTGCCGTGGCCTGGGCCTCGGCCCTCTCGGGGCTCATCGGCGGATCCTCGGGACCGGGCATCGTCGCCGCCGCGGGGTTCAGCGCGGCGTTGCTCGAGAGCGTGATCGCCGCGACGCCGCTGGGCCGGCCGCTCCGACACTTCGGAAGGAACGTCATGGTGTCGGCGGTCGCCTCCGCGATCGGCTACTGGGCGGGTTCGTCGGGTTGGGGAAGAGCGTGACCAAGGAGATCGTCTGCGTCGTGGGGGCTCGGCCGAATTTCATGAAGATGGCGCCAATCCTAGAGTCGCTCCGGCCCAACCCCGAGATCCAACCCTTCCTCGTTCACACGGGCCAGCATTACGACGCGGAGATGTCCCGTGTCTTCTTTGACGAGCTCGGCCTCCCGGAGCCGGATCAAAATCTCGAGATCGGCAGCGGCACCCACGGGCGCCAGACCGGGCAGATCATGAGCGCCTTCGACGCGCTCCTCGAAGGTCGGAGCACGAGCGCCGTGGTCGTGGTGGGCGACGTCAACTCCACGATGGCGTGCGGCCTCGTCGCCGTGAAACGCGGTATCCCCCTGGCGCACGTGGAGGCGGGCCTTCGAAGCTGGGATCGGAGTATGCCGGAGGAGATCAACCGGCTGGTGACCGATGCGGTCTCTGATCTCCTCTTCGCGACCTCCGAGGACGCGGTCACCAACCTGGCCGCCGAGGGCATTCCGGCCTCACGGGTGCGGTTGGTCGGCAACCCGATGATCGACACACTCAGACGGAACGAGCCGGCGGCCCGTGGGAAGCGGACCTGGGAGCGCTTCGGTCTTTCCGAGCGTGGTTACGCGCTCGTGACCCTGCATCGACCGAGCAACGTAGATAATTCCAATAATCTTCGGGCAATCCTTCACGCGCTGGATGAACTTTCCCGACGCATCCCGATTCTATTTCCGGCGCATCCCCGAACGCTGGAGCGAATTCGCCGAGGGGATATCCGGCCGGGCGTCGCGCTCACCCTGACCCGCCCCGTGGGGTACCTCGATTTCCTCAGCCTCATGACGGCGGCCCGTTTCGTTTTGACGGACAGCGGCGGCGTCCAGGAAGAAACCACGGCTCTCGGGGTACCTTGTTTGACGCTCCGCGAAAATACGGAGCGACCGGTGACGGTCTCGGAAGGGACCAACAAAATCCTCGGGGCTGACCCAGCAGCGATCGTGTCCGCCGCTGAGGAGTTGCTCCAAGGGGGCCCGCCAAGCCCTCGTTTTCCAGCATTGTGGGACGGTCACGCCGGCCAACGCATCGCGGCCGAGCTCGGTGAGTTTCTCGGGTGCCCTTGACAGGGTGGAGGGGTGTTGATAGACTCATTCGATGCCAGGTATGTTCAATAGGAGCAACGTGATCCCCGTGTCCTACACGCTGGACAACGGCGGCGTTGGGGGAATGGCTTCCATCTTGCTCCGCGGCCTTTGGATCGGACTCGTGGCGGCCGTTTGGATCGGGATTAGCGTCTCCCCGACCCTCGCCCAGGAGGCCCCTGCGGGCAACGCGAACAACGCAAATAAGAAGATCGAGCGCGGCGACATCATCCGTGTCGATGTCGCGGGCCGGCAAGATCTCTCGGGCCTGTACACCGTGGACAACAATGGGATGATTACGCTCCCGATGGTGGGAACGGTGAGCGCGGGGAGCCGTACGGTCAGCGACCTCACATCGGACCTGTCGCGCCGTTACTCGTTGATTGACCGGGACATCCTGAGAGTCACGGCCTCGCTGGCGGAATATCGGACCGGGAAAATCTACGTGCTGGGCGGGGTCGTCCGACCAGGTGGGTACAGCTTCTCGGAGATGCCGAACGTCTGGGACGCGATCGCGGAGGCGGGAGGGGCCACCCAGGATGCGATCCTGACCGCGGTCGAGATCATCCCCGCGGACCCGAAATCCGGTCGCGCGTCCCGTGCCATCGACGTCGCGGCGGCCATGCAGGCTGGGAGGCTGGACAAGCTCGAGCGGCTTCGTCCAGGCGACACGGTCCGAATTCCAAGGACCAGCGGCCAAGGGGCCGTCGATTCGAACGTCGTCTATATCTTTGGAGCGATCATGACGCCTGGAGCGCACCCTTACGCTCCGGACCTTGTGACGGCGCTCATCCGCGCCGGCGGCCCATCGCCCGACGCGAATCTCAGGAATGTCGAGATCGTGCGCAGGAGCGGGTTGGGCGTCTTGAGCCTCAAAATCGACATGAGAAACTATTTGGGCCGCGGCGACCTCTCGGGAAACCCGGCGCTGCAAACAGGGGACACCGTCTATTTGCCCCGGATGAGGGCCTCTTCCAAGGCGACCACCGTGCTTGCGGTGCTTGCTCCGTTGGCGGCCCTCGTCACATCCATCGTCGTCTTGACCCGTAGGTAGGCAGTCCTGATGGAAAGCTTGGAACAATCCTCCCCGCGTCAAATCGACCTCAGAGCCATTTTCTGGAAGGCCGTTCACTACCGGTGGGTGATCGCATTCCCGATTCTCGCCGTCGGGTGCGCCGCCTTTCTCTACGTCAAGATGACGCCGTCCCGATACGACTCGCACGTGATCATTTCTCTGGGAGACCGCGTCAAGGTATCCGAGGCCCTCGAGCCGTTGGTCAAGACGAGTCAGGGGGGCGATCTCCTCAAGGATCGAATGAACCTTCTGGAAAACCGCATCAACAGCCGGCCGTTCCTGAACGAAGTCGCCACCCGGCTCGGCATCACGCGCGATCCCGTCCTGATCCAGGAGGCGACCGTGGCCGCGGCACGGCTCGGGGACATCACCCCCCAGGAGTACGCCCTCCGCTCGGCTGTGATGTCATTGGCCGGACGCATCAAATTGACGCCCCTGGAAGGCCCGCTCGTGCGTCTCACGGCGAGCGGATCAAGCCCACGATCCGCTCTGAACGTCGCTTCGACCATCGCGACTCTCCTCCTCGAGGAGAATCAGCGTGCCTCGGAGCAGCGGGCGCAGGCGAGAATCGATTTCAGCTCGGAGCAGAGCGCCGTTTACGAGGAGCGCCTGCATAAGTCGGAAGCGACTCTCGAGGCCTTTCAGAAATCGCTGATCGGAAAGGGCATCTCGAGCAACGAGGTGACCGCGGACAACGTCGATCGGGCCAAATCGTTGATCCGGGATAGCGACGAGGAGATCGAGCAGATTCGCGCGCGGCTCCAATCCGGTCGGGCCGAATCGGTGAGCCGCGGGGAGTCGTTCGATACCTCGACACCGCTCTCGAGCCAGACGCTGACGAACCTGGACGTACGGCTGACGCAGCTTGAGATCAATTACGCCCTGGGGGCCCTGCGAGAAGAGGCGCATCCCGGAGGGGTCATTTCTCTCAAGTCCCAGATCGGTCAGGTCCGGCAGCTCCTCTTCCAGGAATGTCAGTCCCTCTCGCTTGCCATCCCGGGCGACATCTCCGACGAAGCCCGGAATGCCGCGGCGGGGGCGGCGCTCGATCGGGCCATCCTGCACTCGCTCCGCGAAAAGAGGGATCGCGTGCAGCGAATGGTTGACGCCTACACTCACAGCCTCGTCGAGTCGCCGTCGCAGCAGATCGAGCTGCAGCGGCTCCAGGCCGAGGTGACGTCGAATCGGGAGCTTTTGCTGGCTCTCCGAAAGGAAGAGTCCTCCTCCAACATTTCCGAGGCGCTGGAGAACAGCCAGCTCGGGCTCCAGATCAGCGTCGCCGAGCCCGCGCAGCTTCCGCTGTCGGCCGCATTTCCGGACCGCAACAAGATCATGGGCACGGCCCTTCTGCTGGGGGTGCTGCTTTCCGTGGGCCTCGTCTTGGGGATCGAGCGGTTTGGCGCGACGCTTCGCAGCATCGAAGACGCCGAACGGGAGTTCAGCGCGCCTGTGATCGGAGCCATTCCTCGGGTCGAGGGGTGGCCACGTCCCGGCTCCTTCCTGATGAACAACTGGCCGATGATGGCCATCATGCTGGTCGTCGTGGCGACAACCGTCCTCTACGTCACCCAGATTGCCATGCACACGAACCGCTCCGCCCGCGTGACAACGTCGGGTCAGCAGCGGTAAGCCGACCTCCGCGCGTGTCCAGAAACCGTCCGCGGACCCTCTTTCAAGACCTGGATATCGACGCGCCTCACGTCACCGAGGCGCGCCGAATTCTTCAAATCCTGAGCCGCAGCCGAAAGGACGGCGAGCGGCGCGTCTATCTTGTGACGAGTGCCTGTGGCGGGGAAGGGAAGAGCACGATTGCCTCGATGCTGGCCCTGGTCGCAGCCCGCATTTTCCACAAAAGGACCCTCATCATCGACGGCGACATGCACCGGCCGACGCTTCACCGGCTCCTGGGGTTGACGCAACACCCGGGACTCTTCGAGGCGCTTCGGGCGCCGGATTCAGAGATCATCGCTCCGCGCGCGACGCCGCTCCCGATGCTCTTCGCGCTCCCGAGCGGGATCGCTCGGGGGCCGATCGCGGGCGCCTACGAGGACGGAGCGTTCCGTACCCTCCTCGATAAATACCGGACCGCCTTTGATCTCATCTTCATCGATGCGGCCCCGGCGGTACCGGCCGTGGAGCCGATCTTGATGGCCGAGCACGTCGACGCGCTGCTGATCGTGGCGATGGCCGGGCGAACGCCCGCATCCTTGGCGCGGCGGCTGCATCAAATCTTGACTCCGATGGCATCCAAGGTCGCCGGTGTGATCCTCAACAACGCGGCCGAAGAGCTGCCCTATTACCACGACTACCGCTATTACGGCTACAGACCGGCATCGGTGCGCCACTCGAAGACGCACCCGCCCGCGGCCAGGTCCGCCGGTTCGCCCGCGCCGCGACGCTAGACCCGTTCCTGAGGAGATCCATGGTCAAGAAGGGTAAGACGGGAAGCTGGGAGGCACGGTTCTTCCGCCGGGTGGAGAACCGCTCCGCCCGCATCGGGATCATCGGACTCGGATATGTGGGACTGCCCCTCGCCGTGGAATTCGCGCGCGCCGGATTTCGCGTCACGGGATTCGAGATCGACGCGAAGCGCGTCGGGATCTTGAATTCGGGGCGTTCGTACATTCAGGACGTGCCGACGAAGGAGCTCGGGCAGCTCGTCCGGAGCGGGATGCTGAAGGCGACGCTGAGCTTCGACTCGCTGCGGCAGATGGACGCGATCGATATCTGCGTCCCGACCCCGCTCCGAAAGACGAGGGACCCGGACGTCTCGTACATCGCGGCGGCCGTCGGCGAGATCGCGCAGCGGCTTCGTCCGGGACAGTTGGTCGTGCTCGAAAGCACGACCTACCCGGGAACGACCGACGAGCTGGTGCGCCCGATGCTCGAGGCGCGTGGACTCCGCGCGGGACGGGACTTTTTCCTCGCGTTCTCTCCCGAGCGGGTCGATCCCGGCAACCCGCGGCACAACACGCGGAACATCCCCAAGGTGATCGGTGGCGTCACCCCGGGCTGCACGCGGGCCGCTTCCGAGCTTTACTCCTCGGTGCTCGACCGCGTCGTCCCCGTGGGCTCGACCCGCGTGGCGGAAATGGTGAAGCTTCTCGAGAACACCTATCGGAGCGTGAACATCGGGCTCGTGAACGAGATCGCGCTCATGTGCGACAAGATGAAGATCGACGTCTGGGAAGTCATCGACGCGGCAGCGACGAAGCCATTTGGATTCATGCCGTTCTACCCGGGGCCGGGGCTGGGCGGCCATTGCATCCCGATCGACCCGTTTTACCTCTCGTGGAAGGCGAAGCAAAGCGGCTTTGAAGCCCGATTCATCGAGCTGGCGGGGCACGTCAACAGCCACATGCCGCACCACGTCGCCGGACTGGTCGCCACGGCTTTGAATCAAAAGAAGAAGTCGATTCGCGGCTCCAAGATCCTGATCCTTGGGGTTGCTTACAAGGCGGACATCGACGACGTGAGGGAATCGCCGGCCCTGGACCTCATCGAGATCCTCGAGAAGGAAGGGGCCCACGTCGAGTTCGCGGACCCGCACGTGCCGTACATTCGCGTCGACGGAGAGAAGCGGCCGGCGCGCCGCCTGAGCCCTTCGGTCTTGCGCGGCGCCGACTGCACAGTGATCGTCACGCGCCATCGCGCGTTCGACTTCGCCGTGGTGGCTTGCCACGCCCGCACGATCGTCGATTGCCGAAACGCGCTCGCCGGCCGGAAACGCTCGGGATTGGTCCGACTCTAGGAGAGCAATGGCACTCTACCTTGTGACCGGCGGAGCCGGATTCATCGGATCCCACATCGCGGCGCGGCTCCTGAAGCTGGGGCACCACGTCCGCGTTCTCGACAACCTGTCCACCGGGAGGAAGTCGAATCTCGACGCGATTCGCGAGGAGGGCCCCAAAGGGAAGTTCGAGTGGCTCGAGGGCGACCTGCGGTCCCTTCCCACATGCCAGCAAGCGTGCGAGGGCGTCGAGTACGTGCTCCACGAGGCAGCTCTCGCCTCGGTGGAGCGGTCGATTCGAAACCCGGTGGAGAGCACCGAGGTGAACGTGGGGGGCCTCGTGAACCTGCTCGTCGCGGCGCGAGAGCGGGGGGTGCGCCGCGTGGTCCTTGCGAGCTCCTCATCGGTCTACGGCGACACGCCGACCCTCCCGAAGCATGAGGACATGGTGCCGCATCCGTTGTCCCCCTACGCGGCCAGCAAGCTCGCGGGCGAGCACTTCGCCTCGGTGTACCAGAAGAGCTTGGGCCTCTCCACCGTCTGCTTGCGGTACTTCAACGTATTCGGCCCGCGTCAGGACCCCAAGTCCGAGTACGCCGCGGTCATTCCCCGGTTCGTCACGGCGCTCCTCAGGAAGGAGCGCCCCATCGTGTTCGGGGACGGCGGCCAGACTCGCGACTTCACGTTCATCGACAACGTGGTGCAGGCGAATCTGGACGCGTGCACCCGGCCCGAAGCGGGCGGGCAGTCGATCAATATCGCGGCGGGAGAGCAGAACTCGCTCCTGCAGCTCCTCGAGCAGCTGGGCTCGATCCTCGGCGTGAAGGCCGATCCCGAGTTTCGACCGCCCCGTGCCGGGGACGTCCGAGACTCCTTTGCCGACGTCTCGAGGGCGACCCGACTCCTCGGCTATGCGCCCGCGGTGAATTTCCGGGACGGCTTGACTCGCACCGTGGAGTACTACCGGAGTGGCGGCGCGTGACGCCCGCAGCCGGCGCGGCCTCCTGAGGGTATCCCCAGAATGTGCGGCATAGCCGGGATCTGGAACCGGGACTCACGCGAGCCGGTCGCCCCGTCGTCATTACGGGCGATGGTGGCCTCGATCGCTCACCGTGGCCCCGACGACGACGGCGTGTTCCTCGATGGCGATCTAGGGCTGGGCCACGACCGCCTGAGCATCATCGATCTCAACTCCGGCCAGCAGCCGATGAGCAACGTGGACGGAACCACCTGGATCGTCTTCAACGGCGAGATATTCAATTACGTCGAGCTCCGGGCGGAGCTCGTCGCGCGGGGGCATCGGTTCAGGACCACCTCGGACACCGAGGTCATTCTCAACCTCTACGAGGAGCGCGGCGCGGATTGCGTCTCTTCGTTCAACGGCCAGTTCGCCTTCGCTCTCTGGGATACGCGAACGCGCTCCCTCCTGCTGGCGCGGGATCGCCTCGGGGTGCGCCCGCTCTTCTACACATGGCACGGCGGCGGCATCCGGTTCGCCTCGGAGATCAAAGCGCTCCTGACCGATCCGACGCTTCCACGTCGGGTCGACCCGATCGCGCTCGATCAGATCTTCACGTTCTGGTTTCCGATCGCGCCGCGGACCGGATTCGAGGGAATCGAGGAGCTGCCCCCGGGCACGACGCTCACGATCACAAGCGAAAGCCAGACGCCGCGGCGCTACTGGTCGCTTCGCTACCCTGCGGCGGGGGAGGCGAACGGCACGGGGGGACGGTCCTCGCGAGAGTACGCGGAGGAGCTCATGTCGCTCCTCTCGGACGCGGTCCGTATCCGCCTCCGGGCCGATGTTCCCGTCGCGTCGTATTTGAGCGGAGGGCTTGATTCGTCCGTCATCTCCGCCCTCTGCCACAAGCAGCTAGGGGGCGGATTCAACACGTTCTCGATCGAGTTCGAAGCAGCGGCCTTCGACGAGGCCTCGTTCCAGTCCTCGGTGGTAAAGCGGCTCGGGACGCGACACCGGGCATTCCGCTGCAGCGGGAAGTCGATCGGCGAGGCACTGCCGCGCGCCGTCTATCACGCGGAGCGGCCCCTCCTGCGCTCGGCCCCGGTGCCGATGATGCTTCTGGCCAAGGGGGTCCACGAAGCGGGGATCAAGGTGGTGCTCACCGGGGAGGGGGCGGACGAGATCCTTGCCGGCTACGACATCTTCAAGGAGGCGAAGGTCCGGCGCTTCTGGGCGCGCTATCCCCAGTCGACGTGGCGGCCGCGGCTCTTGGAAAGGCTCTACCCCTACCTCTCCGACCTCCAGCGAACGTCGGGCTACCTGAGGGCCTTTTTCGGACAGGGACTCGAGGACACGGGCGATCCGTTCTATTCGCACCGGCCCCGTTGGCGGGTTTCCGCGCCGCTACGGATGCTCTACGGGCCCGCGATCCGCGAGAGGGTGGCGGGGTACGACGCGATCGCGGATCTCCGCGACCAGCTGCCAGCCGAGTTCAGCGCCTGGCATCCGCTGTCGCAGGCGCAGTACCTGGAGGCCGCGTTCCTGTTGCCCGGGTACCTCCTCTCGTCGCAGGGCGATCGCATGGCCATGGCGCACGCGGTCGAGGGACGATATCCGTTCCTGGACCACCGTGTTGTCGAGTTTGCCGCGACCATCCCGCCGAACCTCAAGATCCGCGGTCTTCGGGAAAAGCACGTCCTCCGGGAAGGGGTGCGGGAGATCCTCCCCGAAGCCATCGTCGACCGCGCGAAGCAACCGTACCGGGCCCCGGACCAGGACGCCCTGTTCCAAGAGGGTGCCGCCGGTGAGCTCACGCGCGCGGCGCTCTCCCCGTTGGCGCTCTCGGGCTCCGGTCTCTTCCAGCCCAATTCGATCCGAGGGTTGATGGAGAAGGGCGCCCGCCAACCCAGCCTGGGAGTCCGCGACAACATGGCTTTGATCGGCGCCGTGACGACACAGCTGTGGCACAAGCAATTCTTCCAGAACGAGGAGGGAGCATAGTGGCCGGTGCCGCGGAGGTTCTGAGGGAGTTCATTCTGGAGAATTTCTTGTTCGGCGACCGGAACGCGCCCCTCTCTCCGGACGACTCCTTCTCCGAGCGGGGCATCGTCGACTCGACCGGAATTCTAGAGCTTGTCGCCTTCGTCGAGGAATCGTTCGGGCTCTCCATTGGCGACGAGGAGATCGTCCCCGAGAATTTCGATTCGATCGCCCGGCTCACCCAATTCATCGACCGAAAGAGGAGTGCCGCTCCGAATGCGGGTTGAAGAATTCCTGCGAGAATCCGCTCAACGCGCGCCCGACAAGGTCGCGCTCATCGCGCAGGGGACGCGGCACACGTACCGCGAGCTGGACCGGAGAAGCGACTCGCTCGCGAGCGCCCTGATCTCGGCGGGCGTCCAGCGGGGTGACCTGGTCGCCATCTTCCTCGATAACTCCGTCGAGGCCGCCATCGGACTGTTCGCCGCCCTCAAGACGGGGGCCGTGTTCCTGATCATCAACGCGACAACCAAGAGCGACGCGCTCGCGTTCATCCTGAACGATTGCCGCGCCGTCGGGCTGATCAGCCACGCCCGGTTGGAATCGGTGATCGTGGGGATGACCGCAGCCACGCCGTCGCTTCGGTGGACCAGCTTGGTCGGAGGAGGGAAGGAATCGCCGCTCGCAGGAGCTCGGGGCCTCGAGTGGAACGAGGTGACGCGGCCCGACGGGCCCGCCTTGGCACCGTCGCCGCCGGCCTCGTCGAACGACGCCGACCTCGCAATGATCATCTACACCTCCGGCTCCACGGGATTCCCGAAGGGTGTGATGATGGCGCACTCGAACGTCGTCAACGTCTCGGCCTCCATCATCCAATATCTCGAGAATTCAAGCAGCGACATCATCCTGTCGGTATTGCCCCTTTCCTTCGGGTATGGGCTCTACCAGCTTCTGGTTACGATCCGGAGCGGGGGCACGCTCGTCCTCGAGCGCACCTTCGCCTATCCCGCCCGCATCATGGAGATGCTCGCCCAGGAGCAGGTCACCGGCTTTCCGATCATCCCCACGATGGCGGCCCTGATGCTTCAGATGAAGGGACTGAAACCGGGACAGTTTCCGCGGCTTCGGTATATAACGAACGCGGCCGCCGCTCTGCCTCCCGCGCACATCCGCGCGATCCGGGATCTTTTCCCGAGTACCAAGCTCTACTCCATGTACGGCCAGACGGAGTGCACGCGCGTCTGTTATCTGCCCCCACACCTTCTGGAGAAGAAGCCGGGCTCGGTCGGCATCGCGATTCCCAACACGGAGGTCTACATCGTGAACGAGTCGTCCGAGCGCGTCGGCCCCGGGGTGGTGGGGGAGCTCGTGGTGCGCGGACCGCATGTGATGCGGGGATACTGGGAACGCGACGAGGAGACGGCGCGTGCCCTTCGACCCGGCCCGCTGCCGGGCGAGCGAGTTCTCCATACGGGCGACCTCTTCACCATGGACGCGGAGGGCTGCCTCTATTTCGTCAGCCGCAAAGACGACATCATCAAGACGAGGGGCGAAAAGGTCAGCCCGAAGGAAGTCGAGACGGTCATCGCCTCGCTGCCGGGCGTGGCGGAGGCTGCGGTCGTCGGCATGCCGGATCCGGTCCTCGGGGAAGCCGTCAAGGCGATCGTGGTCGTTCGCGCGGGCGCCAAGGTCTCCGCCCAGGACGTGCTGAGACACTGCGCGGGGCGCCTCGAGACGTTCATGATTCCGAAGCTCGTGGAGTTCCGCGAATCGCTTCCGCACACGCCCAACGGAAAGGTCAACAAGCGTGAGCTACGCCTCCAGGCGGCCGGGGAGGTGCCCTCATGAGCCCTCCCAAGTTCTCCCATAAGGCTCTGGAGCTCGATGCCGCCCGTTCGTGCTCCGAGATCGAAGCCGCCATTCGAGACCAAGTGACTCAGAAGCTTCGTCTCCGCGGCGCGGTCGTCGGGCTCTCGGGAGGAATCGACAGTAGCGTCGTGGCCGCCCTATGCGCCCGAGCGCTGGGACCCGACCGCGTCCTGGGCATCTTCATGCCGGAGGCCGATAGCTCGGGCGAGACCACCGGCCTGGGCCGGTCGGTCGCGAAGTCCCTGGGAATCGAGAGCGTCCTCGAGGATATCTCGGGTGTGCTCGAGGCCGCCGGCTGCTACCAGCGGCGGGACGACGCGATTCGCTCGGTCCTCCCCGAATACGGGGCCGGGTACAAGAGCAAGATTGTCCTGCCCGGCCTCTCGGAGCGGCGCGGCTACGCGGTCAATTGGCTGGTGGCCGAGGATCCGCGGGGGAAGGAGATCCGCGTCCGCCTCACCGGGGAGGCCTACCTGGGAATCGTCGCGGCGACGAACTTCAAGCAACGGACGCGGAAAATGCTCGAGTATTACCACGCCGATCGGAAGCACTACGCCGTGGCCGGAACGCCGAACCGCCTCGAGTACGACCAGGGCTTCTTCGTCAAGAACGGCGACGGCGCTGCCGACTTCAAGCCGATCGCTCATCTGTACAAGACTCAGGTCTATCAGCTCGCGGAATATGTCGGCATCCCCGCGGACGTCCGGAGCCGCCCCCCCACGACGGATACCTATTCACTCCCTCAATCGCAGGACGAGTTCTACTTCTCGCTCCCGCACGGGCAGCTGGACCTCTGTCTCTACGGATGGAACCACAGGATTCCCGCTGCCGACGTGGCCGCGGTCGCCGATTTGACTGAGCCACAGGTCGAATGGGTCTACCGCGACATCGAAGCGAAGCGGCGGGCGACACGGTACCTCCACTCGAAACCTCTCCTGATCGAGGATATGCCAGAGGTCGGGGTCTGAAGGGCCCCCACCCATGGCCTATTCCGTCCATTCGGTCGACGTCGAGTCCGGACGTGGGCGACGCCGATCGCGAATCGTTCGAGTCGAAATTCCAATGGATCTATCGGGACAATCCCGCGGGGCCCGCGATCGTCTGGATCCTTCACGATGAAGGCTCCCGCCGGGACGTGGGACTCGCCACGATCTTTCCGCGGCTCTTCCGCGTCCGTGGCCGCTCCGTGCGCGCCGGGATCGCCGGAGACCTTCAGGTCCACGAAGGGCATCGACAGGCGGGCCCCGCGCTCCAGCTCGAGCGCGCGGCCGTGCAGGGCGCCTGGGAGCGCGGCATCGAGTTCATGTACGGGTTTCCCAACGCGCTCGCGGAGCCGGTCATGAAGCGGATCGGCTATCGGAGGGTGGGACCCCGCGCACGCTACGTGAAGATCCTCCGCACGGCGCCCTACTTTGCCCGGCACCGCGGGACGGCGCTCTGGCGGCGCCCCTTCGGGTTCATCGTCGATCAGTTCCTGCGAGCACGGGATCTTCAGGCCGCCCGCCCGTCCAAGCGGAAGCTCGCGAGCGGACCGCTTGCCGGATTCGACGATCGGTTCGACGCGCTCTGGGGCGAGGTATCGGACGCGTACCCGGTGCTAGGCGAGCGCGATTCGAGCTATCTCCGCTGGCGCTACCCGACGGTCGGGCGGGAGGCGCACGGCGTTTTCGGGCTCTGGGACCGCGGAACGTCCGACCTTCGGGGGTATGTGGTCCACCGGCGCCAAGGCGGCTCCGTCGATGTCCGGGACGCGATGGCTCCGGCCGACCCGGAGATCTGGTCCGCGCTTCTCGCCGCGTTCTCCGGTTGGGCGTGGGGCGGGGGAGCCCACTCGCTGGTCTGGACGGGGCTTCAGAACGAGATGCTGGAGCAGCTCTGCCTCAAGCGGGCCGCCTTCCTCAGGCGACCCGATTCGCTCCACGTGTACGCCTTTCCGGGGCCGAGCGTGGCCGCGGGCGATCCCGACTTCATGAACTCCGCCCCCTGGATGCTGTTCCAATCCGATGATGACTGTCCCTAGCCCCCTCTGGTGGAGCCTCACGATCCTCTTCTGGGTCCTCGCGGGAATCGTCCTCTACACGTTCCTCGGGTATCCGGCGGCGTTGCTCGTGCTCTCCCGCTTGAGGCCTCGGGACGTGCGCCGCGGAACTGGAACGCCGTTCGTGAGCATCATGACGGCCGCGCGCAATGAAGCGTCCTGCATCCGGGCGACGATCGAGAACAAGTTGTCCCTCGACTACCCGGCGGATCGCCGGGAGATCATCGTCATCTCGGACGCGTCCGACGACGGCACCGACGAGATCGTCCGTGAGTTCGCGGACCAGGGAGTCCGTCTCGTCAGGCAGAACGAGCGCGGCGGCAAGTCGGCTGCGCTCAACCTCGGGCTCGAGATCGCAAAGGGGGAGATCATCGTCTTCTCGGACGCGAATTCGATCTACGAGCGCTCCGCCCTCCGGGAGCTTGTCCGCGCCTTCGAGGACCCCTCCGTGGGATACGTCACCGGAAAGATGGTCTACACCCACCCCGACGGCTCGATCGTCGGGGAGGGCTGTTCGGCCTACATGCGCTACGAGAATCGGCTCCGGGAATGGGAGACGAAGGTCGGGTCGATCGTCGGGGTGGATGGCGGGGTGGACGCCATGAGGCGGGGCCTGTACCAACCGCTCCGTCCGGATCAGCTCCCGGATTTCGTTATGCCACTGCATGTTACGCGCGCCGGTTACCGTGTAGTCTATGAGCCCGCGGCGGTGCTCCGCGAGGCAACGACCACCAAGCCGGCGGACGAGTACCGTATGCGGGTCCGGGTCGCGCTCCGGGCGCTGTGGGCGCTCCGGGATGAACCCGACCTCCTGAACCCGTTTCGCTTCGGTGTGTTCTCATGGCAGCTCTTCTCGCACAAGGTGCTTCGGTATGGAGCGTTCGCGCCGCTTCTCCTCTTGCTCGTCGTCAGTGGCATCCTGGCGGTTCAGCCGGGGCTCTACCGGTTCCTTTTCTGGGTTCAGGCCGCAGGCTACGGGGCGGGGGCTCTTGGATTTCTTCTCTCCGGACGCCGATCCGTTCCCGGGCTTCTCTCGCTGCCGTACTACTTCATTCTGATCCAGGCAGCCTCCTGCCACGCCGTGCTCAAGCTCCTGGCTGGGCAGACGATCGTTGTCTGGAATCCGCGGACAGGATGAGCCGCCGCGTGAGGCGATAAGAATGCCCGAGGAATCGAAAGGCGAGTTCAAATTCCTGCTGAAGCACTCCTCGGTCTACGGCATTGGAAACCTGCTTTCCAAGGCGGTCGGCTTCATCCTGCTTCCGCTCTATACGCGGTATCTCACGCCCACGGACTACGGGATCCTCGAGCTGATCGACGTGACGGCGGGGATGATCGGGATCATTATCGGCCTCGGCGTCGCGGAGGCGGTCAGCCGCTTCTATTACGAGCCGACCGCGCTCCAGGAGCGAAACAGGGTCGTGAGCACGGCCTACTGGGTCGCGACCGCTCTCACGGGCGCCGGCGCGTTTGTCGCCTCTCTCTTCGCGGTACCGCTCGCGGGACTCGCCCTCGACTCGTCGAAGAGCGCCCCGCTCCTCCTGGTCAGCTTCGCGGCGCTCGCGATCGGGGTCATCGTCGACATAGGACAGCTGAACCTCCGTCTCCAATACAAATCGATGGTCTTCAACGCGATCTCGATCCTGAGCCTTGTGCTCGGCGTGACGTTGAACGTCGTCTTCATCGTCGCGTTCCACTGGGGCGTCATGGGGATCCTGCTCAGCTCTTTGGTGACGCGAATCATTATCGGCCTGCCGCTCACGGTCTGGACCCTCACGCGAACCGGCCTGGGGCTGGATTGGCCACTGGCGAAGCAGATGGTCCGGTTCGGAGCGCCGCTCGTCCCGTCGAGCTTGGCGTCCACTCTGGTCAACTATTCCGACCGCTACTTCATCAAGCACTTCGCGTCGATCGCGGACGCGGGCATCTGGGGTCTCGCGAACAAGATGGGGACGGCGATCCACATGCTGATCACCTCTCCCTTCATCATGACGTTCTTGCCGCGCCGATTCGAGATCGTGAAGCGCGCGGATGCGCCGGAGACGTTCGCTCGCGTGGGCGAATACTTTTTCCTCGCCATCACGACGTGCGGGCTCTTTGTCGTGCTCTTCGTCGACGAAATTCTTCTGGTCATGACCACCCCCGGCTTCTACTCGGCGGGCGCTCTCGTCCCGTGGATCGTGCTGTCGATGGTCCTGTTCGGAATGAAGTATCACTTCGAGTTCGGGATCCTCTACGCAAAGAAGACGCACCATTACGCGGTGATCAACATGGCGACCGCGGTCCTTCACGTTACGCTCAACCTCATTCTCGTCCGCGCCTACGGAGTCTTCGGGGCCGCGCTGGCGGCTGTCGGGACCGTGAGCTTCAATACCGTCGCGGTCTACGTGGCGGGTCAACGGCTCTATGCGATCCCGTTCGACTTCGGCCGCCAATTCCGGGTCGCCGGGATCGCGGCCCTTCTCTTCTTCGCCTCGCGGCTCATTCATTTCCCGAGGCTGGCGGAGACTGTCGTTTTCAAGGGAGGGCTCTTCCTCGCGTTTCCCGTGCTTCTGTTCTTGACGCGCGCCATCTCGCGGGAGGATGTCGGGCGGGCCGGAAGCTTCGTCGCTCGTCGGCTCGGCCTCGAAAGGCAGTAGGGTGGATCTGCGCGCCTCTTTGACCCGGAGCCTTTTCTATCCCCTCTGGGATCTGAAGGACCGAAGCGCACGGCTCTCCGAGTGGCGCTCGCTCGAGCGGAGCCAATGGCATCCGCGGCGGGAGCTGGAGCGCGTTCGCTGGGACCTGGCCGGCCGGCTGGTCGAGTACGCCTACCAGCACTGCCTGACCCACAGGGCGAGGCTCGAGGAGGCCGGGATGACCCGCGCCTCGGACGTCACGCCCGAGACCTGGACGCGTATACCGGTCCTGACCAAGCAAGAGATCCGCGAGCACGAGGACGGCCTACGCTCGGATCTCTATCGAATTGAGGATCTCGTCCTCGCAAAGACCGGCGGCTCCACCGGCACGGCGCTCCGCGTCTACTACGACCGGGCGTCGCAAGCGCGCCACAACGCCGCGGCCCTGCGGAGCGACCGGTGGTCCGGATGGGAGATCGGGATGCGGAAGGTCGCCGTATGGGGCAACCCTCCCGTGGCCCGAACCATCAAGGCTCGGCTTCGAAACGCTCTGCATGACCGGATGGAGTACCTCGATACGATGGAGATCAACGAGGCCTCCCTGAGCCGCTTCCTCGAGATCTGCAGGCGGCCGGAGCCCTTTGCAATCATGGGGCACGCCCACTCCATTTTCATAGCCGCGCGCTGGCTGGAAGCGCGAGGCGAGATCTCGGTGCGCCCCCGTGGCGTGATCACTACGTCGATGATGCTCCTTGCCCCCGAACGGGAGACGATCGAGCGCGTCTTCGGATGCCGGGTGACGGATCGCTACGGGTGCGAAGAGGTGGGGCTCATCGGTTGCGAGTGCGAACGTCACCAAGGCATGCACGTCCCCGCGGAGCACCTTCTGGTCGAGTGCCTCCGGGACGATGGGACTCCCGCCCTGGCGGGCGAGGAGGGCCGTATCGTCGTCACCGACCTCGTGAACCGGGGGATGCCGTTGATCCGCTATCGGGTCGAAGATCGCGGAATTCTCAGCGATCGCTCGTGCCCTTGCGGCCGCGCGCTACCGCTTCTCGAGAAGGTGACGGGTCGAACGGCCGACTTTCTGGTGCGGGCCGATCGGACGCTCGTCGCCGGGGTGTCGCTCGTCGAAAGGACGCTCACCGCGATCCCCGGGTTGGAGCAGATGCAAATCGTCCAGGAGGCGATCGGGAGCTTCTCGCTGAAGGTGGTGTCCAGCGCCGGTTATGGCGTTGCTTCCGAGGAAGCCCTTCGCGCCGAGCTCCGGAGCGTGTTCGGCGCGGACACCGACGTTCGAATCGAAACCGTCGAGCGCATCCCCCAGGAACCCTCAGGGAAATACCGATTCTCCATCTCCAAGGTAGCCTACTGATGACCCCCGCCGTCGCGGCCGCTTTGCTTCCGTTGGCACTCCTCTACCGCGCGAAGCAGGCCACAATTGGCGCCCTCGAGCAGGGTGGCGGCCTCGACGTCGTCCGATGGCTCACGCGCCGCACCCCCCGAATCTTGGTGTTTCATCGGTTCGGGCCAAAAAACACACTGAGGCTCATGGGCGCGGACAATTTCGAGCGCCAGATCGCGTACCTGAAATCGCGCTTCCGGATCCTTCCGCTCGGCGATCTCGCGGCAGCCCGCCGTGCCGGGACCTCCGCTCCGACGAACGCGGTCGCGATCACCGTGGACGACGGCTACGAAGACTTCTACAAATACGCCTTTCCCATCCTGAAACGACACGCGGTGCCCGCCACGCTCTTCGTGGTCTCGCGCTTCGCGGCGGGGGAGTTGTGGCTCTGGCCCGACCTCATCCAATACGCGGTGGATGGCTCGAATCGGCGCGAGCTCACGTTCGATCTCGGCTCCATGCGGGGGCACTGGAACCTCGAGAGCGCGGAGGGGAGATTCGCGGCCTGGTCGGACATCGCGGATTATTGCCTGACGCTTGGGACCTCTGGAACGCGCGATCTGACGACCGGTCTTCTGGAAGCTCTCGGGGTGGAGGCACCGCCATCGCCGCCGCCTGAGGTACGGGCGGCCTCCTGGGACCAGCTGCGGGAGATGGCGGCCGGAGGGATCGAGATCGGCTCCCACTCGCGCTCCCACCCGCGACTGTCGCTCCTCTCACAGGATGAGCTGCGCGATGAAATCGAAGGATCAAAGAGGGATATCGAGGCTCAGATCTCGCGCCCGGTCACCTCGTTTGCCTACCCAAACGGGAGGGAGCAGGATTTCGATGACCGATGCAAGCGGGCGGTGGCGGCGGCGGGGTACTCACACGCCGTGGCCGGGTACTACGGACCGGACGTGCTCCGAGACGTTTTCGCCTTCAAGCGCCTTTCCATCGACACGGACTGGAACGACTTCCTCAAGGCTGTCTGCGGCATGAAGCACCTGGCCCGAATTCTCGAACGCTAGCAGCTCAGCGTTGCGCGAACTTCAGGAGCTCGCGCGACCATTCTCATGATCCGGCCGCCCAGTCCTTGCCACGGTGTGGACCTCGATCCTGCGGCGGTCGTTCGCCAGCCAGGGGAGCACGAGCTTTGCAACCCCCTTCCACGCGGGAAGGTACCGTGGCTGCTGTCGGAGCGCGCGCGCGTAGAAGGCGAGGGCATTCAGCGGGCGCCGGTCGAGTACTCGGATCGATTCTCCACGTCCCACGTACGTGTGCGCCCACGCCTCCGCCACCGTCGCGGGATCCACCAAACCCGGATTCCCTTCGATGAAACGCCTCATGATCCGCACGGCGCAGCTGAAGCGCCCCTCGAGGTTGTGGGACATCTGCCCCGGCCATTGCCGGTAGTAGTAGGTCACTCTGTCGAGGACGCGGAACTCGTACTTCGTTGAGATCCGAAGCCACAGGTCGTAGTCGACGCTCATCGGTAGATCCTCGTCGAATGCGCCCACCGCATCGAAGCACTCGCGGCGGACGACCGAGGTCATGCCCGTGACGAAGTTCTTGATCAGAAGTTTGCCCGATATCGCCCCGGAGTGGTACACGGGCCGCGTGGTCGGGAGGTAGGTGCCGGCCGCATCGATACACTGGAAATCGGTATAGACGACCCCCACGCGCGGCGCATCCTGGAACAGCGGAATCTGAAGCTCGAGCTTGTCCGGCGACCACATGTCGTCCGCGTCCAGGAATGCGACGAAGGGCCCGCGAGACTCGCGGATCCCCCGATTCTTGGCCCGTGACTGTCCGCCGTTCTTCTGGCGGTGGTAAAAGATCTGAGGGTTGCCCGCGAAGGTCTCCATGACCCTCTCCGTTTCGTCCGTCGACCCATCGTCCACGACGTGGATTTCGACGGGGGAGTAACTCTGGGCGAGGGCAGAATGGATCGCGTCCGGCAGGTATCGGGCCATGTTGTACGAGGCGATGACGACGCTGACCAGTGGGGGAACGACGAGCGGGGGAACGGCGCGAGGCCGATCGTGCTCGGAGTCCTGCGGGGACGATAGATCGGGCATCAAGCGGGCGTTGCCGAGGCCCCTACGGCCCCGGACGGACGACTAGGCTGTTCACAGCGGCCGGTGAAATCGTATCGAGAACTGGCGGCGGGCAGGTGGCACACGGTGGGATGCCCACCGCGTTGACCAAGCCATTCCGGTTGAACACGTAGAGATACGAGTTCGCAAGGTTCGCAAAGGCCCCTTGGTTCACGGTGATGTCGATCGAGCTCGGAGTCCAGCGGGTCGGGACTTGGATCTCTCTCAAGGTGCACGCGGCGTACGTGGGCATGTTCCCGATCTCGACGTGAGCTTGGGTGGTATCCACGTAGCAGTTGTCCCAGAAGGTGTATGCGTCGCCCGACGTGCCGCAGCTTCCGACCGCGTCGTGGCCGAGATAGTTTCCGAAGTAGAAGTCCGACCAGTAGGAGGTGCTGTTCGGCGTGGTGTTCCAGGCGTGGGGGAAGTTCACCCACAACACGTTGTCGACCCACAAGAGCGCCGTTCCGTCATTCGTGTTGGCGGACGACATCTCGAAGTAGCCCTGGAGGTGGGTCCATTTGTCACGCAGATATGGAGTTCCGCCCATCGCGGGCCAGGTGTCGGTCTTCCCGGAGCCCGATCCGTCTTGATCCATATGCGTGGAATTGTCGCAATAGACGTTGAAGTAGAGATTAGGCGTATAGGTGTTCGCGTGAATTCGGAATAGCTTGTGGTTCCTGGAAGGGGGCGATGCCGCCTTGTAGTAGTACCAGGCGTCGATGTAGAGGTGATTCAGGTTGTTCACGCCCACGATCCCGAAGTTCGTGGCGTAATCTCCATTCTCGAAGGCGCACCGGACACTCTTGCTCGAATTGGTACGCAGGACCGCGTTGGAGAAGGTCACCTCGTTGTCGTCCCGGTAGTACGGACCGGTGTACAGAGCTCCTGGCGTTCCGGACTCGAAATTGTCCCAACGCATCGGCGCCGCGACGCCCTTGGAGCCGAATCCGGAGCCGGTGATCGTGAGAGGGAGGCCCTGTTGGGCTGTGCCGCTCACGCCCGTGATTATGGGGAGAACCTGCGCCGATACAAGACTTGCCATCCCCAAGGCGCAAAGAATCACGCTGCTAAGCGCGACGAACCGAATGCGTCGTCCCCGAGTCATGATGTACCCCTCCGGTCCATTCATTTCTAGATGTTACTCGCTATTAGGCGCCGGATGCTCCCCCAATATGACGTTCATCGGCAGCCAATCGGGGAATTTTGAGCAAGAAATGCGCCACGACCCCGACGTAGTGTATAATACCCAAGTCGGAGCCTGCGTCATAGGCAAAAACCCGCCGCGGTGTCCGACGTACCAGCCTAATGGCTTACTACCTATACCTGTTGTTCATCATCAGCTACTTCCTCCACCTAGGGGCCCGCGTGCCGGTCCTGGGTGCGATTCGCTTCGACCTCGGGCTGGTCGTGCTGATTTTCGCGGCGATTTTCCTGGCGGGGAAGCGCCGGAGTCAACCCAAAGTTGGCTCCACGAACACGATCCTCGCGATCCTCGGCGCCTACGTCATCCTTACACTTCCGCTGGTCCGCTGGCCGGGGAGCGTCCTCAACACCGGCATACCGAACCTCGTCAAGGCGGTTGTCTTCTTCTACTACACAGTCGCCCTGATCGATTCCCCGAAGAAGCTGCGGACCTTCGTCTGGATCTTCGTCCTCTGCCAGGTCTTCCGGGTCGCCGAGCCGTACTACCTCCACGTAACCCAGGGTTATTGGGGCTCGACCACCACGATGAGCGAAGGGGAAATGTGGGAGCAGATGGACCGCCTCTCGGGGGCGCCCTTTGATATCGTGAACCCCAACGGCCTCGCGTTCGTCATTACTTCGGTGTACCCGTTCTTGCACTATCTCAGCTTCACGCGCTCGATTCTCGCGCGACTGCTTTACTGGGTCTCGATACCGGTTCTGCTCCAATCGCTTCTCCTGACCGCTTCCCGTACCGGCTTCTTGGCATTCGGGATCATCATGTTCGGCATCTTCATGAAGAGCCGCAGGAAGGCGCTCCTTCTCATCGTGTTCATTGCCGGCGCGGCCATTGTCTTCGGCTCCCTGAACGAGCTCCAGAAGGACCGGTTCCTGTCGATCTACCGATCCGACGTTCCAGGCGCCGAGACGGCTCACGGCCGGAACGAAGCGGTCTGGCACAACTTCGCGGCGGGCATGGCTCGGCCGATCTTCGGCCACGGCCTGGGAACGTCGATGGAGGTGAACGCCAACCTGCTCGGTCGCGCCCAGCCGGCGCACAACCTTTACGCGGAAACATTTCAGGAGCTGGGCGCGCTCGGGCTCATCATTGTGATCGCGCTCGTGGTCAGCATCTTCGCCAACTTTCGACACGTCCGACGAGATCTGGCGCGAATTCCCCGGCTGGACCCCTACTACACCCAGCTGGCGAGCGCCATGGAGGTCTGGCTGCTCATGAATTTGCTCTTCAGCTGGGCGAGCTACGGTCTCTCCAGCTACGAGTGGTACCTCTTCGGGGGACTTTCCGTGGTGTTCCGACGCTTCGTCGCCCAAGCGATCTCCGCCGGTGCCGCTCCTGCACCGCCCGAGCAGGTGCCCCGTGCGTCCTGACGGTCAAGACGTGATCCGCGTGCTGCACGTTCTTCCCGGCCTCGGGTACGGCGGGCTGGAGGCGGTGGCCCTCAACTT
This sequence comes from Candidatus Eisenbacteria bacterium, assembly GCA_005893305.1. NCBI lineage: Bacteria > Candidatus Eiseniibacteriota > Candidatus Eiseniibacteriota bacterium. The sequence continues at coordinate 63,634 of VBOZ01000025.1, forward strand.
GATGGGGTCGCTCCCTCGCGACCGGTTCGAGGTATACGCCTGCACGCTCTCGCACGCACCCGTGCCCCTGCTCTCGGACATTTCGCAGCGAGGCATCCAGGTCCACGAGGTCGGGGGAGAGAAGCGCGGGGGATTCAGCCCTGGCATGATCCTCCGCCTTTCCGACTTGCTTCGCCGCCGCCGGATCGACGTCTGCCATACCCACAACATCGCCGCCGAGATCTACGGCCATATGGGCGTGCTCCTCGCTCGAACCCCGATCCTCATCCATCACGAGCATGGCACGCTTCACAGCGGCCACCCGGCGCGCCTGGTCTTGAAGCGGATGTTCGCCCCCGGTAAGGACCACTGGATCGCCGTATCGGACTACGTTCGCCAATTCCTGCTTGAGCGCGCGGGCGTCCCTGGAAACAAGGTGACGGTGATCCATAACGGCTTGCCACCGGCGGACGGCGAGCAGGCTCCTCCGACCAACGCCACGGTGTGCACCGTCACCCGGCTCTCGCCCGAGAAGGGGGTTGAAACCCTCGTCGACGCGTGGGCCCTGGTCAACCGAGCGGTCCCCGAAGCGACCCTGACCATCGTCGGGAGCGGGCACCTCGCCGGCGAATTGAACCAGCGCGCGGCCGACATCGGTGTCTCCGGACGGGTGCGGTTCCTCGGCTTTCAGCATCCGCCGCTCGCCGCAGTTCATGATTGCTCCATTTTTGTGCTGCCCTCGCACAGTGAGGGATTCGGCATGGCGCTCCTGGAGGCGATGCGCGCCGGAAAGGCTGTCATCGCATCCCGCGTGGGGGGAATCCCCGAGTTTGTGGAGCACGGCCGGACCGGAATCCTGGTGCCACCGGGAGATCCGGCGGCGCTCAGCGAGGCGATTCTCTCCCTGCTGCGGAACCCTGCGCGCGCGATGGAGCTCGCGCGCGCAGGGCAGCGAGTGGCTGAGAGATTCACCTTGGAGCGCTCCGTTCGCGGGGTTACCGAGCTCTACGAGGGGACGATCAGAAGGAAGCTGGGACTGACATTCTCGGCCGGGTCCGGACGCTGGGAACGGCGGCCCCCGATGACCGGTACCGACAACGGCCGTCCAGCCGCGCGGAAAGAACCCCGAATTGCCCTCTGCGCGGCCGGAGAGATCTGGGGCGGCGTCGAGCAATTCATCCTGACCGTCGCCGAGGAATTGCGGCGGCGGGGGGTTCCGTTCGTCGTCCTGCTGCATCAGGACGCGATGCTCGCGCGTCGACTGCGCGACGCGAGCCTTCCGGTCGAGGTCATCCACAGCGCGGGAAAGTACGACCCCCTGGCAATATTCCGCCTTACGCGCGCGTTCCGAAGGCACCGGATCGACGTGGTTCACGTCAACGGCTACAAGGCGGCGATCCTCGCGGGCATCGCGGCGAAGCTGGCCGGCCTTCGCTTGGTCAAGACCGAGCACGGTATGCTCGAGCCCTTTCAGGGTCCCGCGAAGGTCAAGATGGCTACGAACGCCTGGCTCGACGAATTCCTTTCGCGGAGGATCCTGGACGCGGTGGCATTCGTCTCAAGAGATATTCAGACCGCTCTGGCGAAGCGCTATTCGGGCGTACGCCAGGCGGTCGTTTACAATGCGATCCATCCGACTCTCGCCCCAGCCTTGACCGCGACCGCGCTCCTGCCTCAGTCGGCGGTCCCCGCGTTCCGGATGGGAATCGTCGGACGATTGAAGCCCATTAAAGGTCACGAAGTCCTCTTGCGGGCCATGGCTCGCCTCCGGAAGCGGCCGGATCTTGCCCTCTACGTCTTCGGGGAGGGGGAGACGGAGGCCAGCTGCCGAGCGCTCTGCAAAGAGGCGGCGATCGAAGATCAGGTCCACTTCATGGGGTTCCGGTCGGATGTCGCCGCCTACATGCGCCAGATGGACGCCATCGTGATGCCCTCGTTCCACGAGGGGATCCCCTATACCGCCCTCGAGGCCATGGATCTTGGAGTTCCTCTGATCGCCTCGGATGTCGGGGGACTCCGGGAGATCCTGACGCACGACGTCGACGCGGTGCTCGTGCCCCCGGGAGACCCGGTCTCCCTCGCGTCGGCCATCGAACGGATGGCTGGGGACGAGGGTCTGCGGGAGCGGTTGCGGCTCAACGCCCGCCGGACCGTGGCGGAGCGCTTCGGCGCGGCGCCGATGGTGGATCACTACCTGGACCTGTATCGGATCGCGGCCCAGCGCCGATGACCGACCGCCGCGGACCCGCCATCTGGATCAGCTGGGAGAGGCACCGGCGTTCCCGCGAGCTGGCGCGCGCCCTCTCGGTTCCGCTCTACGAGATCGTCTCGCGGCGCGGCGGCCGCCTCCGCAGCATCGACTGCGCGCTCCGGACCACCGGCCTCTTGCTGCGGGTCCGGCCCTCGTTGTTGTTCGTCCAAAATCCGTCGATCCAGCTCGCCGCTCTCGCCTCGTTTCTGAAGCCTGTCTTCGGTTACACCCTGGTGGTCGACCGCCACTCGAACTTCGATTTTTCCAACACCCGGGACGGTCTCTTCAATCGCCTGAGCAACTACGGGCTACGGATCGCCGATCTGACCATCGTGACCAACGAGGCCGTCCAACGGCTGGTCGAGGAGAAGGGCGGGCGAGGGATCATCCTCCAGGATCTCCTCCCGAAGCTGAACGCCAAGCGCGGTGCACCGCACGCGGGGCCGCTCCGCGTCGTTTATGTCTGCAGCTTCAGCCCGGACGAGCCGGTAGAGGAGGTACTCGAGGCCGCAGTACGTCTCGACAAGAATGTGCACGTGTACGTCACGGGGCGCGTACCCGGAGCCTTCCAATCCCGGGCGCAGCGCGCGCCGGCCACCATCACGTTCACGGGTTTTCTCCCGGAAGACGAGTACCTCGACCTCCTGGGAAGCGCGGACGTGGTAATGGCGCTCACGAAGAGGGAACACACGCTGCTCTGCGGGGCGTACGAAGGCGTGAGCCTCCACAAGCCGCTGGTCCTGTCGAATCAGGAAGCGCTGCGAAACTACTTCACGAAGGGTGTCGTGCTCACAGAGAACACCCCCGAGGCAATCGCGACCGCGATTCGGAAGGCCGTAGAGGATCGCGAGCGCCTTTCGGAGGAATTGAGCGAGCTTGTGCCGGTGCTTAAGGCGGACTGGTCCTCCCGCTTTCGTCGCTTGAAGTCACACCTGGGTGTCGGCGATGGCACCGACTGATCCGGCGAAAGGGACGGTGACCGCCGTCATCTTCATCCCCTTCACGGACGGCGAGCTCTCCATGCTTCTCGACACCTTGGAGAGCATCGACCGGTTCGTCACCGAGCCCCACCGCGTGATCGCCGTGGACGATTGCAGTCGGGGGCACCTTGACGAGGAGCTGCGGCGGATCCGGCCGGACGTCACCGTGCTTCGCAACGAGCGCAAGCACGGGGGACGGAGCGGCCTCTACGTAACCATGGCGAATGCCTGCAAGTACGCCCTCGATCACTTCGACTTCGGCGTATTCATGAAGATGGACACGGACGCCCTCATGGTGGGCCCCGGCCTTGTTCCGCAGGCGATCCAGTACTTCGATGCCCATCCCGACGTCGGGATCTTGGGATCGTATCGCGTGCGCGCCGACGGGCAGCCGCGGCGATGGCTGAAATGGAAGGTAGCCTTCTGGTACGAGGGACACCCGTTCCGGGGCGTTCTGGGACGCACCCGGCTTTGGCGCGATCCGATCCGGCGGGCACGCCGGATGGGCTACGACGTCGGGGAGAATGTCCTGGGAGGAGCGTATTTCATCCGGGAAGAGTGCCTCAACGCGATGCGGCGGGATGGCCTCCTGGACTACAAATTCGATGCCATCCTCAGGGAGAGCAGGATCGGCGACGAGATCATCTTCTCCCTGATGTGCAAGGCCTCCGGATACGACATCCACGATTTCGGGGCGCCGGAGCACAGCATGGCCCTGGCGCTGACGTCCCTCCCGCTCCCGAAGGATGAGATCCTCCGCCTGAAGAAGACGGTCATCCACTCGGTAAAACGGGGCCTCGACGGCGAATCCCAGGAGGAGCTGCGAGCCTATTTTCGGGCCAGAGTGCCTGATCCCGCTGGCTAGGCCCGCCGTCCCGGATCCGTTCCAAGAACGACTTGTTTTTGGTCGGCCATTCGGGTATCATTGCTGCCTGTGGGAGAGCGTTATAGTAATGTAGGAATGAAGGCGCGCCCCTCGGACTGTTTCTGCAGTGGCAGGCACCGCGGCTGCCCGCAAACAACTCCACGAATCGCTGCTTCGAATTGATCGTGCAGGAGAGACCCTAAGGGCATGTTTTTACCTAATCTGCGTCTTTGGGGTCGCATCGCTCTATTTGCGCTCGTCGGCGCGATGCTCGCCAGCGGGAACGCATCCGCGAAGAACATCATGGTCTTCGCCCCCCACCCCGACGATGAAATCCTGATGACGGCCGGGATCATCGCGGACGGGATCAGCCGCGCCGACACCGTGACGATCGTGGTCATGACGAACGGCGATTTCCGCGGCGTCACGATGGGGTACACCAGGCAGCAAGAGTCGATCGCGGCCTTGGCCTATCTCGGGTTGAACGACCAGAAGGTCGTGTTCCTGGGCTACGGCGACGGTCACACTCTCGACATCTATACGAGCACGTCGGATACCGCCGTTTTCACGTCTCCCGCCGGGCAGACCCAAACCTACGGCGACCAGGGTCTCGGGCACATGGACTATCACCGGTACAGAACCGGCTCGTCCGCCTCCTATACCAAGGCAAACATCCGCTCCGACGTCGAAGCGATTCTCCAGGCGGTCCACCCCCGCGACGTCTATATCACGAGCATCTATGACGATCACCCGGACCACCGGGCGACCGGCTCTTTCGTGACAGACGCCGTCGCGAAGCTGAGGCGCCTCGGAACCGGGTCGGTTCAGCGGATTCACGAAGGCATCGTGCACGCTCCGTGCGAGTACTGCGACTCGAACTACCATTGGCCCATGCCGTCGTTCACGCCGACGACGCTCTATTCCAAACCACCCTATCTAGATTCCTATACGCCGCTCGTATGGACGCAGGCCGAAAATATCCCGGTCCCTCCGGCGATGCAGAGCACGAGCACGTCGACGAACACGAAGTACCAGGCGATCAGCCGCCACGCTACGCAGGCGAGCGACTTCCTGTACGCGTTCGTCAAGGCGAACGAGTTCTTCTGGGTCGATGACGTACTCAACAACATTGCGCTCACCGCCACGGCGACCGCGTCCTCGTCCTTCACTCCGTCGGACGCTCCTGCGGCGATCGACGGTTTTGTCGACGGCGACACGCGCGACCGCGGTAAGGAGTGGGCCAGCCAAGGGGAGCCCAACGCCAATCTCACGCTCACCTGGGGGAGCCCCGTTTCGGTCGCCCGGGTCACGCTCCACGATCGCACCAATACGACAGACAACGTCACGTCGGGTACGCTGTCGTTCAGCGACGGCTCCAACATAGCCGTCGGCGCGCTCCCTGAGGGCGGGCAGCCACTCTCGTTTACGTTCTCGCCGAAGTCGGTGACCTGGGTCCGGTTCACGGTGAACGGCTACCAGGGCACGGCGCCCGGATTGGCCGAGATCGAGGTCTTCACGCCGGCCGGGGCGGCCCCTCCGAACAACGCTCCGGCGATCACGTCGGGGCCAACGGCGACGCCCTCTCAGATCAACGACGCGCAAACGAGCACCCTTTCCGTCAACGTCACGGACGCGGACGGCGATCCTTTGACCTACGTCTGGTCTTCGAGCGGCGGAACCATTTCGGGCAGCGGACCGTCGGTGACCTTCACGCCGCCGACAGTGCTCTCGACGACGACCTATTCCATTCACGTGGTCGTACGCGATCCCAATGATGGCAGCACGTTCGGAAATACCACCGTCCTCGTTTCCCCGAGCGCCATCAACTTCGCGCTCTCGTCCAGCGTCACGGTCTCCTCCGAGAACGCGGGGACGGGGCAGTTTGGGATCAAGGCGATCGATGGGGTCATCGACGGGTACCAAGGGGCTCAGGGGGATGTCACCAAGGAATGGGCCACCGTGAACGAGACCGCGGGGGCGTTCATCCGGCTGGCGTGGTCCCAACCTCCCATGGTCGGCACGATCGCGCTGTACGATCGCCCGAACCTGAACGAGCACATTACCGCGGGGACGCTGACCTTCAGCGATGGGACCAGCATTCCGGTTGGCTCGCTCCCGAACGACGGAACGGGGCTCGCCGTATCGTTCTCGCCCAAGCAGATTTCGTGGGTTCAGTTCCGCGTCGATGCGGCCACGGGACAGAACATCGGCCTCGCGGAGCTTCAGGCATTCGGATCCGACCCAGATCCGAATAACAGGGCGCCACAGATCGCGTCGGGACCGATCGCGAACCCCACATCGATCAACGATGGGCAGACGAGCGCGCTCACCGTCAGCGCCACCGACCCGGACGGCGACTTCCTGACTTACTCCTGGGGCAGCTCCGGCGGCAGTGTCTCCGGGAACGGGACCAACGCCATCTTCTCGCCACCCATTGTCTCTGCCGTCACTTCGTTCACAGTCTCGGTGTCTGTGTTCGACGGTCGAGGAGGGAGTGCTTCGGGGTACACATCCGTTTCCGTGACCCCTGCCTCCAACCTAGCCTTTAGCTCAAGCGTGACCGTCTCCTCCGAGAACGCGGGGACGGGGCAGTTTGGGATCAAGGCCATCGACGGGTTCATCGACGGTTACCCTTCGGGCGATTATGGACACGAGTGGGCGACGCTGGGTGAGCTCGTCGGGGCGTGGATCCGATTGACCTGGGCCCAGCCTCGGAGCGTCATTTCGGTGAAGCTCTACGATCGACCGAATCTGAACGACCACATTCAATCGGGAACGCTCACGTTCAGCGACGGCTCGAGCGTGCCGGTCGGCTCGCTGCCCAACGACGGCACGGGGCTCCTTGTAACGTTTCCCATAAAGCAGATCACCTGGGTCCAGCTCAGCGCCGATGCCGCCGTGGGGCAAAATATTGGTCTCGCGGAATTCCAGGTATTTGGCCCAACCAACGCGGCCCCACAGATCACCGCGGGACCGACCGCGAGCCCGGATTCGATCTCCGACCTCCAGACCAGCACGATCAGCGCGACCGCCTCCGACCCGGACGGCGACCCGCTGACCTATGCCTGGACGGCGGGCTGGGGATCGATCACGGGAAGCGGCGCCAGCGTCACCTTCACGCCTCCTGCGGTCGCCACCACGACGACAATCTCGATCTCCCTCACGGTGAGTGACGGGAAGGGGGGAACTGCGACTGGCGGGACGCCGGTCAAGGTTTCGCGGCAACACAACGCCGCGCCCCAGATCACGGCCGGGCCGTCCGCGAGCCCGGACTCGGTCACGGACATCCAGACCAGCACCCTCAGCGTCACGGCGACGGATCCGGACGGCGATGCGCTCATCTATACCTGGACGCCGAGTGGCGGGGCAATCTCGGGAAGCGGCGCCAGCGCGACGTTTA
>VBOZ01000025.1:71144-73489 GCA_005893305.1 Candidatus Eisenbacteria bacterium
CCACATTCACAATTGCTTTGGGCATCAGCGACGGCCATGGCGGGACCGCCACCGGCGGCACCTCGGTCAAGGTCTCGCGTCACAACACGGCGCCCCAGATCACGGCCGGGCCGTCCGCCAGCCCAGACTCGATCACCGACGTTCTAACGAGCACTCTTAGCGTGACGGCGACGGACGCGAACGGGGATGCGCTCACTTACGCGTGGACGCCGAGCGGCGGAACGATCTCGGGGACAGGCGCGAGCGTCACCTTTACGCCTCCCGCTGTCGTCTCGACCACGACGTTCACGATGGCGCTGACCGTCGATGACGGCCACGGCGGGACGGCGACGGGGAACACCTCGGTCAAGGTCACGCGGCACAACACGGCGCCTCAGATCACGGCTGGTCCCGCGGCGAGCCCGGACTCGATCACAGACATTCAGACAAGCACTCTTAGTGTCACGGCTACCGATGCTGAGGGCGACGCACTCACCTATGGCTGGACGCCCAGCGGCGGGACGATCTCAGGGTCGGGCGCCAGCGTCACCTTCACGCCGCCGGCGGTGGTCTCGACCACAACGTTCACGATCGCGCTCACCGTCGATGACGGCCACGGCGGGACGGCGACGGGGAACACCTCGGTCAAGGTCACGCGCCACAACACGGCGCCTCAGATCACGGCCGGACCGGCGGCGAGCCCCGACTCCATCACCGACACTCAGACCAGCACCCTCAGTGCGACCGCGACGGATGCGGAGGGGGATGCACTGACCTACTGCTGGACACCAAGCGGCGGGACGATCTCGGGGTCGGGCGCCAGCGTCACCTTCACGCCCCCCGCTGTCGTCTCGACCACGACGTTCACGATCGCGCTGACCGTCGATGATGCTCACGGCGGCACCGCGACGGGGAACACCTCGGTCAAGGTCACGCGGCACAACACGGCGCCTCAGATCACGGCCGGTCCCGCGGCGAGCCCCGATTCCATCACCGACATTCAGACGAGCACCCTCAGCGTGACGGCAACGGACGCGGAAGGGGATGCACTGACCTACAGCTGGACTCCAAGCGGCGGGACAATCTCGGGGACGGGCGCCAGCGTCACCTTCACGCCCCCCGCTGTCGTCTCGACCTCGACGTTCACGATTTCGCTGACCGTCGATGACGGCCACAGTGGAACGGCGACGGGGAACACCTCGGTCAAGGTCACGCGGCACAACACGGCGCCTCAGATCACGGCGGGACCGAGTGCAAACCCCGATTCAATTACCGACACGCAGACGAGCGCACTCAGCGCAACCGCTTCGGATGCCGATAGCGATGTACTGACGTACACCTGGACTCCGAGCGGCGGATCGATCACCGGGAGCGGTGCAAGCGTCACCTTCACGCCGCCGACCGTGGCGACGGCGGCAGTCTTCTCGATCTCGCTCGCCGTAGATGATGGACGCGGCGGCACGGCTAACGGTGCGACGACCGTCAAGGTTTGGCGTCATAACAGGGCGCCGCAGATCCTGGTGGGACCCACGGCCGTTCCGGATTCGATCACCGACACACAGTCCAGCACGATCGCCGCGACAGCGACCGACGCAGACGGAGACCCGGTGGACTACACATGGACCGCCAGCGGCGGAACCATCACGGGAAGCGGGGCGAGCGTCACCTTTACGCCTCCCCCGGTTGCCACCACGACGGTGTTCTCGATCTCCCTCGCCGTGAGCGACGGCCTCGGGGGAGCAGCGGACGGGGGCACTTCAGTCAAGGTGACCAAGCACAACACACCGCCCCAGATCACGGCGGGGCCGACGGCGCTCCCGGATTCGATCACTGATTTGCAGACCAGCACGATCACGGCAATCGCCACCGACATCGACGGCGACCCTCTGACCTATACGTGGACCCCCAGTGGAGGAACCATCTCAGGCACTGGAGCGAGCGTCACCTTCACGCCGCCTCTCATTACGACGACAACGGTGTTCACGATATCCCTGGCTGTGAGCGATGGGCGTGGGGGAATGACCAATGGGGCAACTTCAGTCAAAGTGACCCGGCAGCACAACACCGCGCCTCAGATCACGGCCGGACCGGCGGCGAGCCCCGACTCCATCACCGACATTCAGACGAGCACCCTCAGCGTGACGGCGACGGACGCGGAAGGGGATGCCCTGACCTATGGCTGGACTCCAAGCGGCGGGACGATCTCGGGGTCGGGCGCCAGCGTCACCTTCACGCCGCCGGCGGTGCTCTCAACCACAACGTTTACGATCGCGCTCACCGTCGATGATGCTCACGGCGGGACGGCGACGGGCAACACCTCGGTCAAGGTCACGCGGCACAACACGGCGCCGCAAATTACGGCAGGC